>NZ_WEKR01000076.1:0-156817 GCF_024105395.1 Paracoccus sp. 08
CCTCGGGGGGCAGGTCGACGACGATCAGGCCGTCGATCCCCGCCTCGACCGCATCGGTCAGGAACTGGGTCACGCCGCCCTTTCGGGCATAGATCGGGTTGTAATAGCCCATCAGCACGATGGGCGTCGTGGTGTCGTCGCGCCGGAATTCGCGCACGATGTCCAGCGTGCGGCTGACGCTGCCGCCCTGGGCCAGGGCGCGCTGACCTGCCGCCTGGATCGTGCTGCCATCGGCCATCGGGTCGGTGAAGGGCATGCCCAGTTCGATGATGTCCACCCCCGCGTCGGGCAGGCCGCGCATGATCTGCAGCGCGGTCGCATCGTCGGGGTCGGATGCCATCATGTAGGCCACGAAGGCCTTCTTGCCCTGGGCCTTGAGCGCTGCAAACCTGTCGTCGATTCTGGTCATGTCCGTCCCTGCATTCTTTGGCACAATCCCTAGCGCGCATGGGGGGTGGGTGCAATCTCCGGGCGCGGGTCGGGCGCGGGCCGGGCCAAGGCTGGACTTGGCCGCGCGGGGCGCGTAACAGGCGCGGGATATTCAGACGGGAAAGGGTGCTGTCATGGGCTTTCGCATGGGGATCGTGGGCTTTGGCATCTCGACCCCCGAGGCCGCCGAGGCGATCGCATCCGTCGCCGACGGCTGCGTCGTCGGCAGCGCCATCGTCAAGCAGATCGGCGAGGGGCGCCCCGTCCCGGAAATCCTGGCCTTCGTCCGCGACCTGGCCGCGGGGGCCCATCGCGGGTGAGCCTGGCCTTCGATCACGTGGCCATCGCCGCCCGCACCCTGGACGAAGGGGCCGCGTGGCTGGCCGGCCACGGCCTGACGCTGGAACCGGGCGGGCGCCATCCGGGCATGGGCACCCACAACCGCCTGATGTCGCTTGGGCCGGGGGAATACCTGGAACTGATCGCGCCCGATCCCGAGGCCGATGTCCGGCCCTGCTGGTTCGGGCTGGACGGGTTCGACGGCCCGCCGCGGGTGGCGGGCTGGGTGATGCGCGCGACGCCACTGCGCGCACCCGCCGGCACGCGCGTCGTGCAGGCGCGCCGCGGCGACCTGTCCTGGCAGATCACCCTGCCGCTGGCCAACCAGATGCCGCGCGACGGGGCGCAGCCCATGCTGATCGACTGGGGTGACGGGCCACACCCGTCCGACCGCCTGCCCGATCGCGGGGTGCGCCTGACGCGGCTGACCCTGCCGCTGGACCGGCTTGAGCTGGACGACCGCCGGCTGATGCTGACCGGGGCGGGTACGCCCCTGACCGCGACCCTGGCAACCCCGGACGGAGAGGTGACGCTGTGATCCTGCGCGACGCGACCGCCGCCGATGTGCCCGCCATCGCGGCCATCTGGAACCCCATCGTCCGCGACACCGCCATCACCTTCTGGNCCGATGAGCGCAGCCATGACCAGATCGCGGCCCTGATCGCAGAGCGGCAGGCGGCCGGACAGGCCTTCATCGTGGCGGCCGATGGTGCCCGTCTTCTGGGCTTTTCCACCTATTCCCAGTTTCGCGGCGGTGCGGGCTATGCGCGCAGCATGGAACACACGATCCACGCGGCTCCGGATGCGCGGGGACGCGGGGTCGGCCGGGCCATGCTGACCGCCGTTCAAGACCACGCCCGCCAGCGCGGCCACCGCATCCTGATCGGCGGGATCACCGGGTCGAACGACGGCTCGATCGCCTTCCACCGGGCCATGGGCTATGCCGAATGGGGCCGCATCCCGGTGGCGGGATGGAAATTCGGGCAGTTTCACGACCTTGTGCTGATGGGGCGCGATCTTTCGGCCTAGCATGCCGCCACGGCGGCAATGCGCCCCTATCGCTTGGCCGGTTTCGGCGCTAACCTTGGGGCATGGATTGCTGCACCACCCCCGAGACTTGCACGGGCCCCTGCCCTGACCTGCCAAGGCCCCGCAGCTTCTGGCAGCGGATGGCCGACCGCATCACCGTGTTCCTGTGGACGAATCGTCCGGCGACGCCGCCGGAACGGTCGGTCGCCTTCACCATTGCGGTGATCGCGCTTGGGGCGAAGCTGGCCAAGGTCGACGGCACCGTCGAACGCTCCGAGGTCGCGGCCTTTCGTCGGGTGTTCATCATCCCCCGGTCCGAGGAAAAGAACGCCGCCCGCGTCTTCGATCTGGCCCGCAAGGACGTGGCCGGCTTCGATGCCTGGGCGCGCAAGATGGCGTCGATGTTCCAGCCTGGCGACCCGGTCCTTCTGGACGTGATGGAGGGTCTGTTCGTCATCGCCGTGGCCGACGGTGCGCTGCAGCCCGCCGAGATCGCGTTTCTGGACGAGGTCGGTCGCATCTTCGGGCTGGCGCCCGCGCAGATCGCCGCGATCCGGCGGCGGCATGACAAGGGCGCCGGCTGCCCGCCCTGCGAGGTTCTGGGCGTCGCACCCGACACCCCCCTGCCCGAGGTCAAGCGCCGCTGGCGCCAGCTGCTGCGCGAGAACCACCCTGACCACGCCATCGGTCGCGGCCTGCCCCCCGAAGCCATCCGTCTGGCCGAGGCTCGCACCCGTCGCCTCAACGAGGCCTGGGACAGCTATCGCAACCTCTATCGCGGCAATCTGCAGGCCGGGGCCGCCTGAACCTTGCGCGGCGGGCGGGCACTGCCCATCTTTGGCCCATGACACGCATCCTGACCCCCGCCGCCCTGTGCCTTGCCCTGCTGTCCGCCCCCGCCTTTGCGCAAGAGGCGCCGGAGGAACCGGGGTTCCTGGAACGCGGCCTGGGCGCGATCATGGGGCAGTTGTGGGGCGAGGAGGAGCCCGGCGTCACGTCGCCCCTGGCCCAGGACCTGGCCGGCGCTCTGCGCCAGATGGGCCCCGTCCTGCAGGATCTGGCGGCGCAGGTCGATGACATCCGCAACTATCAGGCGCCGGAACGCCTGCCCAACGGCGACATCCTGATCCGACGCCGTGAGGACGCGCCCGCGCCGCCCCCCTTGGGCGACACGCTGCGCCCGGACGAAGACCCCGCCCCGGACCAGCCGCAGATCGCGCTTTAGCGGTTCGCATCGGCGATCAGCGCGCGGTGGTCGCGGGCCTTGGCCACGACCTCCTCGAACCGGGTGATGCCCTTGGCCTCCAGTGCGGAGATCAGCGTTAGATAGGCCTGCGCGGTGGCGATGGTGTCGCCCATCGCGGTGTGCCGGGCCTCGGGCGGGATGGCGATGCCAAGACGCTCGGTCAGCGCATCCAGTGTATGGACCTCTGACTGACCCCAGACCATCGCCGACAGCAGCACCGTGTCCAGCACCCGGTTGTCGAACCGCGTGCCGGTCTGCGCCTCGGCGCGCCGCAGAAAGCCCATGTCGAAGGGCGCGTTATGCGCGATCAGCACGCTGTCGTCGCAGAAATGCCGGAATGCCGTCAGCGCCGCGGTCAGATCCGGGGCGTCGGCCACCATTGCGTCGGTGATGTGATGGATCGCGGTCGAGGCCGGGGGAATGGGACAGCCGGGGTTCACCAGCGTCTCGAACCGTTCCCCGGTCAGGCGGCCGCGCGCCAGGCGCAGACCGGCGATCTGGACGATCCGGTCGCGATCGGTCAGTCCCGTGGTTTCGGTGTCGAAGACCACGCAGGTCAGGTCCGCCAGCCGCGACGACGCTGCCCCCCGCGTCGCCAAGGCGAAATCATAGGTCACCCCCGACCCGTCCGCGACGCCCTGCGCCAAGGCCAGCGGCATGACCAGCCGCGCCCTTGCGCCGTCCGTTTCCGGCCAGATGCCGGTGCCGTGGCGGGCCAATATCTCGGCCCCCGTCACATCGGGCTGGCCGGGATCGGGGGCGGCGGTCAGCCAACCCTCCAGCAGGTCGATAGGCAACGGCGACCCGCGCCAATCCAGCACCAGCCGCATCTGGTCGTCAGGGTCCGGCCGGACCGACAGCACCGGGGTGTGCCCCAAGGCGCGCAGCCGGGCATCCAGCAGCAGCAGCAGCGCGTTCAGGCTGGCCGCCTCTGCACGGAACGCCAGCGGCGGCAGATCCGCCGCCTCCAGCCCCGCGGCCAGTTCCGTCAGCGCAGCCACCGTGCCGGGCGCATCGCTGGCCATGATCCTGGACAGGCTGCGTGTGGCGTTGGCCAAGCCCTGTCCTTCGGCGCGGATCGCCTGAGCCAACGCGGGCGGGATCGGCCCGTCCAGCGCGTCCAGCATCGGAACCAAGGTCGACGCATGGCGGCGCAGCGCCTCCAGCATGTCGCGGGGTGCGGGGCGCTGGACCGCGCCATCGCGCAGGATCAGCAGCAGCCCGTCGTCGATCGCGCGCAACCGACCCGACAGGCGGACACCACCGACCGTCAGGCAGACCAGGTCCGTCGCGGCGGCACCCGCGGCCAGCCGCATCTTTGCCGCCCGCAACGCGCCCGATGTCAAAAGCGTGTCCAGCGCCCGGTCCAACGCCAGTCCCGGCAGCAGCCGCGCCGCGCTGGCGTTATAGAACACCACCCGCCCCCGTGCGTCGGCCATGACCGCGCCCGCGCCGAAATCGGCCAGGATCGCCTCCAGGCTGGCCTTTTCGCGCAGGGTTTCGGCGGCGTGATCCTGCAGCGCCTGCGCCAGCGCCTGGTCGGACCGTTCGCGCGCCAGGGCCGCGTCCCGGGCGGCCGGGCCCAGATCGGCAAGGTGACGGGCCTGCGCCAGGTCGGGAACGCGCCCGGTCCGCAACGCCCCGGCCAGCGATTCCAGCGGCCGCGCCAGGTGCCGGTCGAACAGGAACCACAGCGCGGTCATCAGCCCCAAAAGGCCAATGCCCGCGATCATTGCGGCCTGGATCACCGCATCCTGCCCGCCCTGCACCACGCGCCACAGCGCCAACCCCGCCAGGACCAGCGCCGTGACCAGCGCGGCCAGGAACAGCATCAGGATGCGCCGGCGCATCAGGACAGCAGGCGGGCCATCTCGGCCCGCAACTCGGCCAGTTCGAAGGGCTTTGCGATAAAGCCGTCGGCGCCAAGCGCCAGCCCCTTGCGCCGCTCGACCACGGAACCGCGCGCGGTCATCATCAGCACCCGCACCCCCGCCAGGTCGGGATCGGCGCGCACGTCCTGGACGATCTGATACCCCGATACCTCGGGCAGCATCACGTCCAGCAGGACCAGGTCCGGCCGCGTCTGGCGGATGCGGTCCACGGCGCCGCGTCCGGTGGCGATGCGGTCATGGCGATGGCCGTCGCGGGTCAGCAGGAAATCCAGCGCGGTGGCGATATTGTCCTCATCCTCGATGACCAGGATGTCAGCCATTGGTCCCTCCGTCCGGGCAGACGGTGGCAAAGGCCGCATCATCGCCCGCGGGCATCCAGTCGGCGCGTCCCGGACGGATCCGCGCGCCCGCGCAATCGAAGTCCTGCGGCACGATCACGGTCTGGCCGCGGCGTTCCACCAGAATGATCGGCGCACGGAGCGTGCCGTCCGCGCCCTGCGTGATCTGCGCGGGGTCCAGCGCGGCAAACCGCGTCTCGACCGGGAACAGATAGGTCCAGGGCGCCCAGGGCTGGCTGTCATGCCCCACGACCAGCACCTGCGAACCGGCAGGCAGGCTGGCCTGCGCGCGGTCAAACCACGCATAGTCGTTCCACACCGAATAAGCGACCATCGACAGCCCGATGCCCGCCGGCAGCAGCCAGGCGGCGGGCGACAGGCCCAGCTTGCGCGCCAGATGCATCCCGGCATACAGCACCGCCGCCGCCCCGACCGCCGCGGCGATCACCCCGATCAGATCGCTTCCGATCCCTGTCATCCCAGCATCCCCTTGCCATGTCCCACCGCCGACTGCATCCCGCGCACGACGACGAAGGCGTCGCGCAGGTGGCTGCGTTCGAAATCCGACAGATCCGCCGGTGAGAGGTAATTGTCGGGCCTGCGCCCCGCCCTGACCAGATGCGCCTGATTCTCAAGCCGCACGGTCTGGATCATGTCGTAGGCGGCGATCAGGTCGCGCCCGCCCGTGGCCGAGATCACGCCCCGCGCCTCGGCCTCCTCCAGCCGGGCACGTGTGTTGACCGCGCCGATGCGCCCCTGCAGGGCATAGACCCGCGCTAGGTCGGTCACGGGGACCACGCCGTTGTGCTTCATGTCGATATGGTGGCGATGCTCTCCGGACCGGATTGTGGCAAAGCCGCCGATCAGGCCAAGCGGAGGCCGATGTTTCAGTGAATTTCCAACCATATGCGCGATGAAAATCGAATTCTTCGAGGCCGCGTCCAGGGTCCCGTCCTGCAGGTCGCTCAGCAACGTGACGTCGCCGCCGATGGCGCGCAGGTCGAACATGACCGAGGCCAGCATCTGCGCCTCGGGGCTGGGATGGGTGATCCAGTCGCGGAAATAGCCCTGCCAGATGTCCAACGGCTGACACCAGCGCGGGTTGGTCGCCATCATGTCGCCCGGGCAATGCACATAGCCGCAGGCATGCAGCCCGTCGCTGACCCGCCGCGCCAAGGCGGTGAACCACGGATCCTTCGGATTGGCGCGGGATGCCAGGATCAGGCAGTTGTCCTGATCGCTGGCGCCGGTCTGTTCCTGGCGGCCCTGGCTGCCGCAGGCGGCCCAGCACCAGGCGGCGGGCGCAGGCCCAAGGTCGGCGGCCGTCAGGTCCAGCAGGCGGCGCGTGACCGCGTCGGCGATGTCGGTGATCATGCGAGTGATGATCTCGTGCCGCTGGCGGGCCTGAACCAGCTGCGTCAGCAGTTCGGGAATGCGGGCCGTGATGGCGGCCATCTGTGCGGTGTCGCGCGCCTTGGCGACCTGCCGGATCAGCCCCGCGGCGGAAATCGCCTGAACTCGCGTCAGGTCGGTCTGGCTGATCATGCCGACGAAACGGCCGTCATCGACCACCGGCAGATGCCCGATGCGCCGTTCCAGCATGATGTTCAGCACGTCATAGCCCAAGGCCGTGGGGTCCAAGGTCACAGGGTCGGGCGTCATGACGGCGCTGACCGGCTGACGCATGTCACGCCCTTCGGCCACCACGCGGTTCGACATGTCGCGGATAGTAACCAGCCCGATCAGGCGGCCGCCCTGGGTGATGCCCAGGCTGCTGACGCGGGCGTCGCGCATCTGGCGGGCGGCCTCGATGATCGGGGTCTCGGGGGTGCAGCTGACGGGTTTGCCCGACAGCAGTTCCCCCACCTTGAGCCGGGCCAGGTCGCCTCCGCGGTCGGAGGGCCCCCTTCCCCGGTCGAAGAACCGGGCGACCGCGCGATGGTCGGCGATCAGGCGCATCACCTCTGCCCGGGGCAACATCAGGATCACCGCCGGCTGGTCCATGACCCGCGCCGACGTGACTGCCACCCCGTCGCGCAGCAGGCCGCGTTCGCCGAAGGAATTGCGCGGCCCCAGTTGGGATACGCTGTCGCCGTTGCGGTCGGTGACCGCGACCTGGCCGCTTTCGATCAGGTACAGGCCCGGCAGGCGGTCTCCGAACTGGTAGATCAGGTCGCCGGGAGCGAATGTCCTGCGGCTGAAGGAGGTGGCGACGCGCGCCAGCTCGTCCCGCTTCAGGCTGTCATAGGGATGCACGGTGGCGATGAAATCGACAATGCTGTCGGGCATCCGGGGTGACCTTGTGGGAAGGAGGGTGCCGCGCCCCCGGTCGGGGACGCGGCAGGGTGATCAGTGCGCGACGGCACCGCCCGCACCGCGCGGGACACGGATCGATTCGACCAGTTCCTGCACATGGGCGGGGGGACGCTTGCTGACGGCCGAGACGCCGAAGGCGACCGCAAAGTTGATCACCGCGCCCACGGTGCCGAAGGAGGCCGGCGAGATGCCGAACAGCCAGGCGTCGGGCGTATCGGGGAACATGTTGGTGCCCGCGATGAAGAACCAGCCCTTGTAGGCGAAGATGTAGAGGATCGTGGACAGCATGCCCGCGATCATGCCGGCGATCGCGCCTTCCTTGCCGACACGCTTGGAGAAGATCCCCATCATCAGCACCGGGAAGATCGAGCTGGCGGCAAGGCCGAAGGCCAGTGCCACGGTCTGGGCCGCAAAGCCCGGCGGGTTCAGGCCCAGCAGGGTCGCGACCAGGATCGACAGCGCCATCGAGACGCGCGCGGCCATCAGTTCGCCCTTTTCGCTGATGTTCGGGCGCAGCGTGCCCTTAATCAGGTCGTGGGACACGGCGCCCGAGATCGCCAGCAGCAGACCCGCCGCGGTCGACAGGGCAGCGGCCAGGCCGCCGGCGGCGACGATGGCGATGACCCAGCCCGGCAGGTTGGCGATTTCGGGGTTGGCCAGCACCATGATGTCGTTGTTCACGGTGGTCAGCTCGTTCCCGACCCAGTTCTGCTCGACCGCGGGGGCGCCCGGCAGGGCGGCATGGGTCTCGGCCAGGCGGGCGTCATAGGCGGCCTGGGCTGCGTCGATCGCCGCCTGGTCGCCGCAGGTGCGGGCCGCGGCCAGCGCGGTCGCCTGTGCGGCGGCACCGTCGTTGTAGTACTGGATCAGGCCGTCGCCGTTCTTGTCCTCCCAGTTCAGCAGTCCCGTGGTCTGCCAATTGCGCATCCAGGCCAGGTCCTCGCTGGTCTCGATGTCGGCCAGCGACACGGCGGGCTGGCTGAAGGTCTCGCCCTGCGCGGCGCCTGGCCACATGGTCGCGGTCAGGTTGAAGCGCGCCATCGAACCCACCGCCGGAGCGACGGTATAGAGCAGCGCGATGAAGACCAGCGCCCAGCCTGCCGACTTGCGGGCATCGGACACCTTGGGCACGGTGAAGAAGCGGATGATCACGTGCGGCAGACCCGCGGTGCCGATCATCAGCGCCATCGTGAACAGGACCATGTCCAGGGTCGAGTTGTGGTGTTCGGTATAGGCGCGGAAGCCCAGGTCGGTCACTAGACCGTCCAGCTGCGCCAGGAACGCCACGCCCGATCCCTCATGCGTGCCGAACAGGCCCAGGGGCGGCAGGAAATTGCCCGTCAGCTGCAGCGAGATGAACACCGCCGGGATCGTGTAGGCGATGATCAGGACGACATACTGCGCGACCTGTGTGTAGGTGATGCCCTTCATGCCGCCAAGAACGGCATAGCAGAACACCAGCGCCGCGCCGATCCACAGGCCGGTCGCGTTCGACACCTCGAGATAGCGCGAGAAGGTGACGCCCACGCCGGTCATCTGGCCGATCACGTAGGTAATCGAGACGATCAGCAGGCAGATCACGCCGATGATCCGCGCGGTGCGCGAATAGAAGCGGTCGCCGATGAATTCCGGCACGGTGAACTTGCCGAACTTGCGCAGATAGGGCGCCAGCAGCAGGGCCAGCAGCACGTAACCGCCCGTCCAGCCCATCAGGTAGGTCGAGTTGTCATAGCCCGTGAAGGCGATCAGGCCCGCCATCGAGATGAAGGACGCGGCCGACATCCAGTCGGCGGCCGTCGCCATGCCGTTCATGACCGGTCCGACGCCGCGGTTGGCGGCATAGAATTCGGCCGTGGATTTCGCCCGGCAATAGATGGCGATGCCGATATACAGCGCGAACGAGGCGCAGATGACCAGCAGGTTCAGGGTGAATTGGCTCATGGCTGGGTCCTCACTCGTCCACGCCGTGTTCGGCGTCCAGGCGGTTCATGCGCCAGGTGTAGAAGAAGATCAGCGCGATGAAGCACAGGATCGACCCCTGTTGCGCGAACCAGAATCCCAGATCCGTTCCGCCCACCGAAATGCCCGACAGCAGCGGCCGCAGGATGATGCCGAAGCCGTAGGACACCAGCGCCCAGATCGCGAGGCAAACGTAGATGATGCGTAGATTGGCCTGCCAATAGGCATTCGAGGATTGTCTGTCACTCATGTCCCTAGGTCCCTCCCTGTTCAGACATGTCTGTCACTCCGCCCTAGTGTTCTTCCAAGCCCGTCCCCGGCGATGGGCGCGGGCAGGTTTGCGGGGGCGCCAAGGCCCCCGGCCGGTCGTCAGCCGCGGTTCATGCGGTTGGCGATCAGATCGTCCACGACCTCGGGTTCGGCCAGGGTCGAGGTGTCGCCCAGGGTGCCGTGGTCGTTTTCCGCGATCTTGCGCAGGATGCGGCGCATGATCTTGCCGGACCGCGTCTTGGGCAGGCCCGGCGCCCACTGGATCAGGTCCGGCTTGGCAATCGGGCCGATCTCGGTGCGGACCCATTTCTCCAGGTCGGCGCGCAGCTCCTCCGAGGGGTCCACGCCGTTCATCAGCGTGACATAGGCATAGATGCCCTGCCCCTTCATGGGGTGAGGATAGCCCACGACCGCGGCCTCGGCGACCTTCTCATGGGCGACCAGAGCGGATTCGACCTCGGCCGTGCCCATGCGGTGGCCGCTGACGTTGATGACGTCATCGACGCGGCCGGTGATCCAGTAATAGCCGTCCTGGTCCCGGCGGCAGCCGTCGCCGGTGAAGTAATAGCCGGGATACTGCTGGAAATACGCCTCTTCGAAGCGGGCGTGATCGCCCCACAGGGTCCGCATCTGGCCGGGCCAGCTGTCGCCGATGCACAGCACGCCCTCGGCCGGGTCGCCCTGCTGCACCTCGGCCGAGGCCGCGTCCAGGATCACCGGGACCACGCCGAAGAACGGCACCGTGGCCGATCCGGGCTTTGTCTCGATCGCACCGGGCAGCGGCGTGATCAGGTGGCCACCGGTCTCGGTCTGCCACCAGGTGTCGACGATGGGGCAGCGGCCCTTGCCGACATGTTCGTTGTACCAATTCCAGGCCTCGGGGTTGATCGGCTCTCCGACGGTGCCCAGGATGCGCAGCGACGACAGATCATGCGCCTCGACCGGCTCGGGCCCCTTGGCCATCAGCGCGCGGATGGCGGTCGGCGCAGTATAGAACTGGGTGACCTTGTGCTTGGCGCAGACCTGCCAGAAGCGTCCGGCGTCGGGCCAGGTCGGGACACCCTCGAACATCACGGTCGTGGCACCGTTGGCCAGCGGGCCATAGACGATATAGCTGTGGCCGGTGACCCAGCCCACATCCGCCGTGCACCAGAAGACGTCGCCATCCTTATAGTCGAACGTGTACTGATGCGTCATCGCCGCATAGACCAGATAGCCGCCGGTCGTATGCACGACGCCCTTCGGCTTGCCGGTCGATCCCGACGTATACAGGATGAACAGCGGATCCTCGGCGCCCATGGGGCGGGGCGGACAGTCGGGGGCGACCTGCTCCATCTGCGCCTTGACGTCGATGTCGCGCCCCTCGACCCAGGTGGTCTGGTCGCCGGTATGCTTGACCACAAGGCAGCGCACCTTGTCCGAACAATGCAGCAGCGCCGCGTCGGCGTTCGATTTCAGGTTCGTGCGCCGGCCGCCACGCGGCGCGGTGTCGGCGGTAACCAGAACCTTGGCGCCGCTGTCGTTGATCCGGTTGGCCAGCGCATCGGGCGAAAAGCCCGCGAAGACGATCGAATGGATCGCCCCGATGCGCGCGCAGGCCAGCATCGCATAGGCGGCCTCGGGGATCATCGGCAGATAGATCACCACGCGGTCGCCGCGCATCACGCCCTGGCTCAGCAGGACGTTGGCGAACCGGTTCACCTTTTCGGACAGCTGGGCATAGGTGATGTGCTGGGCGGGCGTCTGCGGATCGTCGGGTTCGAAGATGATCGCGGTCTGGTTGGCACGGGTCGGCAGGTGGCGGTCGATGCAGTTGACCGAGGCGTTCAGGACCCCGTCCTCGAACCACTTGATGCTGACCTGCCCCAGGGTGAAGTCGGTGTTCTTGACCTTGGTATAGGGCGTCATCCAGTCCAGCCGCTGCCCCTCGCGGGACCAGAAGCCCTGCGGGTCGCGGATCGATTCGTCATACAGCCGCGCATAGTCCTCGGGGCCGGCATGAGCGTCCTCCAGGCCGGCCGGAATGGCGTGTTTGCGAATGTTTTCAGCGGTCATGACTTTCCCCCTCGTCGTCGCCATGCTGCAGCCCGGCCGCGACGACCCCTATCAGGGTGTGGGCGCAACGCTGCGTCGCCACCATGTTAATCACAGATGAGGGAACAAGTTAACTTGTTTTTTATAAACGGAAATTTTGTAAATTAATTGACTTGAGGATCACCGATCCTGTCAATGCTTCACAAACGTGCAGAGTCTTCGGCAACCGTGACGCTGCCGTGCAGTCCCGCCCGCAGCACCGGCCGCGCATGGACCGCCACGACCCGGGTTCCGCGGCGTGCCAGCCGGTCGCACAGGTCGCGGATCATCTGGGCGCCGCTTCGGTCGATCAGCGTGACCTGTGACATGTCCAGAAGCAGCAGGCGGGGATGCGCGTCGATCCGGGCCAGCGCCCCCTCGATCCGCGCGACAGAGCCAAAGAAGACCGGCCCGGACAGATGGATCACCATCCGGTCCGCTGGGCCATCGGGGTCGGCTGCGGGGGCATGGGCGGTCCCCTCGCGCGACATCCGCGCGATGAACAGCATCCCGGTCAGCGCCATGCCGACCAGGATGCCGGTCGTCAGATCGTGCAGGATAACGCCCAGGAAGGTCGCGACCATCNCCCCCGCCTCGGGCCGGTCGATGCGGGTCAGGCTGATCATCGCGTGCCATTCGATCATCTTCCAAGCGACGACCATCAGAAGCCCCGCCAGGCCGGCCAGGGGAATGGCCCCGACCAGCGGCGCCGCGACGATCAGGAAGGCCAGCAGCAGCGCGGCGTGGATCATCCCCGATGCCGGGCCGCGACTTCCGGCCTTCACGTTGGTCGCCGTCCGGGCGATGGTGCCGGTGACGCAAAAGCCGCCGAACAGGCCCGCCCCGATATTGGCAAGCCCCTGCCCGATCAGCTCGTCATCGGGACGCATGCGGGTGCCGGCCATCTGGTCGGCGACCATCGCCGACAGAAGCGACTCGATCGCCCCCAGCAAGGTGAAGCCCACCGCGAAGGGCAGCGCCGCCTGAACGGACGCCCAGTCCAGCGTGGGCAGCATCGGCATCGGCAGACCGGCCGGCAGCGCGCCGAAGCGATCAAAGACCGATGGCGCGTCCAGCACCTGTGCGGCAAGGGTGGCGGCGACGATCCCCAGCAGCAGCGCCGGCAGGCGGGGCGCCAGGCGCTGTGCGATCACGATCACCGCGACCGCGGTCAGTGCGACGCCGATAACCTGCGGATCAGCCGTGGCACGTGCCTGCCACAGGGCGGACAGCTTGGGCAGTAGCGCGGCAGGTTCGGGCACGGACAGCGTCAGGCCCAACAGGTCGCGCAGCTGGCTTGCGGCGATGATCACCGCAATCCCGGCAGTGAACCCCAAGATCACCGGATAGGGCACCAGCCGGATCGTGCCGCCAAGACGCAGCAGGCCCAGCACCGCCAGCATGGCACCGGACAGCATCGTGGCCAGGATCAGGCCGTCGATGCCGATCGCCGCGACGCAGCCCGCGACCAGCACGATGAACGCGCCCGCCGGGCCGCCGATCTGGTGGCGTGACCCGCCCATGGCGCTGACCAGGAACCCGCCCACGATGGCCGTGACCAGCCCGCGGTCGGGACCGACGCCACTGGCGATGGCGATCGCCAGAGACAGCGGCAGCGCCACGATGGCGACCGTAAGTCCTGCCTGCAGGTCCTTGAGATCGAATGAAAGATCCAGAAAGGCGGGGCGATAGCCCATGGATCCTCCGCACATGGCCYTGGGCCGAGGTTGCCCCCGGCCCAAGGCGCCTGTCAACAGCATGATCGTGCTATTGCGGGCGATCCATCCGCGCATAGATGCAGACCCGGCCGCGCAGGGGCTGCGACCAGGTCAGCCGGATCTGGCGCTTTGACGTGCCCGAATCCGGCACGACCGTCGGGGTCGCATCGACACGGGCGCCGCTGGTCGACTGCAGCGCGACCTCGGTCACGACGGACTGGACGGAACGCGCCCAGCCCTGGAATGGCAGGCCGGTCAGCACCGGCGTGGTCCAGGTCGCCGTGGCGGTGTTCTGGGTCAGCTGGATCATCAGCGGGTTCGACACATAGGTGTTGATGCCGTTGAAGGTGTTGGCCTCGAACTGCAGGTTGCGCATGCTGTTGTAGTTCAGGTCGGCGATCGAGGTGTCGACCCGGTCGATCCGCTCCACGTTGCCATAAAGCGCCTTGAAGACATTCCCCACGACGTTCAGCCCCTGGATGAAATGCCCCGAGCCATAGGGCTTGACGGTGATCCAGGTGAACCACGCAACGGTGTTCGAACACAGGAAGGTGTTGCCCGTCAGGGTCAGGCCGCCAAAGCTGAACTCGGACCCGGTGAAGTTCGGGATGGCGCTGTGTTCGTTGGTCCATTCGATCGAGGCGTTGTCGATGTAGTTGCCCGACACCGTCGTCTGCACGTTGGGCTGGGTCAGCACCAGGCCCGCATAGCGCAGCCCCTGCCCCGACCCGTCGCCCTGGAACCAGTGGTTGCCGCTGATGATGTGGCCGCCGCCGTTCGCCACCATGAAATGCGCGAACCGCACGAAGCGGTTGTTGCGGATCTTGATGTCGTTGGCGTTCACGTTGATCGCGACCGTGGTGCGCTGTTGCGCCGGCAGGTCGAGGTCGTTCGAGATGAACTGGCAGTTGTCGACCAGCAGGTCTTGGCAGCCGCGCCCGATCGAGGTGATCGCCCGGTCCATCGGACGGGTGAAGTAGCAATCGGCGAACTGGATCATCTCTCCCTGCTGGGGCAGCATCACGCCACTGGAGATGCGGTCGCAGCCGAAATCGACCTTGGAGAAGTTCAGGCGGCTCAGTTCGCGCACGCCCGAAAAGTCGAACAGATAGCGATAGCGTTCAAAACTGTACTGCCGCGTTCCCGCGCCGCCATAAAGCGGCTGCGACAGGGTCAGCGTGCCTTGGGCGACGTTCTTGGCGTTCACATAGACCTCGCGGCCGACGCCGCTGCCGATGATGCGGCTGCCGACCTCGATGGCCGCGACATTGGCGACGTTGCTCAGCAGATAGGGCTGGGCCGGGTTGTACGTGCCGGGGCTGGTCGCGCGGCCGGTCTGCCATGCGGGGCCGGGCATTGCCTGGATCGAGCCGTTCTGGATCACCCGGCGGTTCGCGAAGCCCTCCAGCGTGGGCGCCAGTTCGGCCAGCATCAGCGGTTCGTCCAGGTCCACGCGGCGCCCGCCAAGGTCCAGAGAGATATGATCGGTATAGCCCAGCAGCGCCTGAAGCGCCTTCTTCATGCCAAGCGTTTCGTCGCCGAAGGCATCCGCATAGGTCGGAAAATCAAAGCTGCGCAGCAGCGACACGCGTGTCGAGGGCGGGGTGATGAGGCGGCCCTTGAAACGGATGCGGCTGTTGATCGACAGGTCGCCCGAAATGAAGAACGTCCCTGCGGGCACCACGATCGATCCGCCCGCCGCCGCCTGGTCCGCCGCCAGGAACGCGGCCCGGTCGTTCGTTACGCCATCGCCGACCGCGCCGAAATCGCGCACGTCCACCCAGTCCAGCAGCGACGGCACGAACGCCGCGGTGATGTCGTCGATACGGATCGATTCGACCCGGAACGCCCCGCCATTGGCGCCCACCAGGTCCAGACCGAAATGCCCATAGACCGCGCGCGTGCCCCACGGCAGATCGACGCCCGGCCGGTTGCCGACGCCGACGATGGCGCTGACCTCGACCACCTCGCCGTAGTTGCGCAGCGCGACAGTCGTCCCCGTGGTCACCAGGCCCGCGACCGCGTTGCGCGACCCGTCGCCCGCCCAGCCCGCGATGCGAACGCTGGCCAGCGGGCCGGCGACGATCTTGACCCGCGCCGACACGCGCAGATAGACGCCGGGGATCATCGGCGTCTCTCCCATGAAGCGCAGGCTGGTCGTGGTCTGCTGCTTGACGACCTCGAAGCAGGGACCGAAATCCTGGTCGGCGGGAACGATGCCGGCATTGCCCGCATCGGCCCAGGTAGGACTGCCCGATGTGCCGTCGCTGCGCGACCAGACGCCCAAGCCCGCCCTGAAGGCGGGTGGGGTCAGCAAAAGCCCGTTGGTGATCGCTATGTTCATCGGCTATCCCTTCCGTATCGGCATGGCGGGNGGGTCCGGGAAGCCCCGCCGTGATGCGGACAGAAATAGTTGATGAAAGGTTAACGGGGCCTGAACGCAGCGTGCGCCGCAACGGCCCCGTCCGCAACGTCAGCCGTGGTTCATGACCAGCTTGCCGTCAAGCGCGTCCCGGATCAGGTCACGGGTCTCATCCACGCCGTAAAGCGCGATGAAGCCGCCGAACCGGGGCCCCTGGTCCGCGCCCAGCAGCACCTGGTACAGGGCCGCGAACCAGTCGCGCAGCGGCTCGAACCCGTGCTCCTTGCCGACGGCGAAGACCATCGACTGCAGCGTCTCGGGGTCGGCGGGCTGGTCCCATGCGGCCAGGCGATCGGCCAGGTCCTGCATCGCGGTACGCTCGACTTCGGTGGGTTCGCGGAACTGGCGCGAGGGGGCCACGAAATCGGTGAAATAGCGCAGCGCAAAGCCCGCAGCCTGATCCAGACCGGGATGCGTCTCGGGGCTGGCCTCGGGGGCATAGCGGCGGATGAACCCCCACAGTCCCTCCTTGTCGGCGGCGCCCGCGACGGATGCCAGGTTCAGCAGCATCTGGAACGGGATCGCCATGTCGGACGCGGGCACGTTGCCGCCGTGGATGTGCCAGACAGGGTTCGCCAGCTGCTGTTCGGGGGTCTGGTCGGGAAAGGCACGGAGCTGCTGGTGGTATTCGTCCACCGCCTTGGGGATCACGTCCAGATGCATCCGCTTGGCCGTCTTGGGCTTGAGATACATGAAATAGGACAGACTTTCCGTGGACGCATAGGTCAGCCAGTCGTCGATCGACAGGCCGTTGCCCTTGGATTTGCTGATCTTCTGGCCGTCCTGGTCCAGGAACAGCTCATAGGTGAAATGCTCGGGCTTTTTGCCGCCCAGGATCTCGCAGATGCGGTCATAGATCGGCGTGTTGGTGCTGTGATCCTTGCCATACATCTCGAAGTCGACGTCCAGCGCGGCCCAACGTGCACCGAAATCTGGCTTCCACTGCAGCTTCACATTGCCGCCGGTGACCGGCAGGGTGATCTCCTCGCCGTCCTCTTCGAAGGTGATGGTCCCTGCCTTGGCGTCGACATGCTTGATCGGCACATACAGCACGCGGCCCGTCTTGGGGCTGATCGGCAGGAAGCAGGAATAGGTCTGCTGACGCTCTTCGCGCAGGGATGCCAGCATCACCGCCATGATGTCGTCATAGCGTTCGGCGGCGCGCAGCAGCACCGCATCGAACTGGCCGGACTTGTAGAACTCAGTCGCGCTGACGAATTCGTAGTCGAACCCGAACGTGTCCAGAAAGCGGCGCAGCATGGCGTTGTTGTGACCGCCAAAGCTGTCGTATTCGCCGAACGGATCGGGGACCGAGGTCAGGGGAAGCTGCAGGTGCTCCTTCAGCATCTCCTGGTCGGGGACGTTCTCGGGGACCTTGCGCATGCCGTCCAGATCGTCCGAGAAACAGATCAGCCGCGTCGGGATGTCGCTGATCTCCTGAAAGGCGCGGCGGATCATCGTCGTGCGCGCGACCTCTCCGAAGGTGCCGATATGGGGCAGGCCCGAGGGGCCATAGCCCGTCTCGAACAGGACATAGCCCTTTTCGGGGGGCTGCTTCTCGTACCGTTTGAGCACCCGGCGCGCTTCTTCGAACGGCCAGGCCTTCGATTGCATCGCGGCGTCGCGCAGGGTGGTCATGGTCGGATCTCCTGTTGAGGTCCGGAACGCTTATTGAAAGCGCCGCAGATCGTCAATAATTTGCACCCGAACGAAGCGGAGTGTGCCATGACCATCGACCTGCCTTCCCTGTCCCCCTGCGATGCGCTTGTCGCGGTGATGGTGGCGGTGTCCTGCTCGGACAGCACCATCCGCACATCCGAACTGGTGGCGATCCAGCGGATGGTCGACCATGCGCCGGTCTTTGCGGCCTATGACGACGACCGCATCCGGCCGATCAGCCAGACCGTGATGACGCTGTTCGACGAAGAGGATGGCGTGGACGCGCTGTTCGGCCTGATCCGCGACGCGCTGCCCGAGAAGCTCTATGAGACGGCCTATGCGCTTGCCTGCGATGTGGGCGCGGCCGACGGCCGCCTGTACGAGGGCGAGGTCATGATGCTGGCCGAGATCCGCGACCAGTTGAACATCAGCCGCCTGCACGCCGCGGCGATCGAGCTGTCGGCCCGCGTGCGCCACATGACCGTCTAGGCCAGACGACCCGCGAAACTGTTCAGCAGATCGGCCTGCAGCGCCTTGGCCTGCCGTGTCCAGGCGCTGACACCTGCGGGCAGCTCCTCTCCGATGGTGGCCCGGCGACGCACGGCATCGGCGCAGAAGATGGTGAACACGCCTTCGGTTCCCGACGTCCCGGTGACGTATCCGGCCAGGTTCGACACAAAGTTCAGCGTCCCGGTCTTGGCCGCGACCGGCGCGTTGACCGGGTGGTCGTCATCGGCCAGCGGATTGCGTCGCATCAGGCGCGACAACAGCAGATCGCGCCCCGGCCCCGCCAGCACGCGCGTCATCGCATAGGGGCTGATCCGGCTGGCATCCGACAGGCCCGAATGATCGGAAAGTCGCATCCCCTGCCCCAGCCCGTCCAGCCAGCCGCGCATCGCCTGTCCCGACTGCACCAGATCGGGAGCACCGCTGGCATGCAGTCCAAGCGCCTCGGCCGTCAGGTTCGTGGAATATTCCAGCATGTCGCGGACCAGCGCCTCGACCGGGGGGCTGTCATGATGCGCGATGTCCTGGCCCGCTGGCAGGCGGTCGATCACGTCGGGCGCGGGCAGGACCAGCCCGCGGGCGCGGCACAGCGTCTGAAACACATCCGCCGCATAAAGTTCGGGCAGACGCACCGGCAGCCACCGGCTGCCCGTTCGGCCCATCGCGGCGCGCGACACCGTCCAATATTCGCGTTCCAGATCGTGGCGATAGGTAAACAGATCGGACTGGTCGCCCGGCATCGCGGTGACGGTATAGGCGCGGGGGGAATTGTCGGCCGCCCGCGCCTCGACACTGATCTGATGATCGACGCCCACGCGGGTCCAGCCCAGATGGACGCGGTTGAAGTTCAGCATCAGCCCCGAGATGGCGGGGTTGTAAGGCAGATGATCGTCCTGTTCGGGGGCGATTTCGGCGATGCCGGGCAAGGCGCCGCCCCAGACCGCAAAGTGCGCGGGGCTTGGGGTCTTCAGCCCGACAAGATCGTCGGCCAGACGCGCCAGGTCATCGGTGGTCAGCACAGGGTCGCCGCCGCCCGCCAGGATCAGCGTGTCCCCTGCCCTGATCACCCGCGTGCGGAACCGATGGGCCGGGCCAAGCCGGTCCAGTGCATAAAGCGCGGTGATCGCCTTCATCGTGCTGGCCGGCGCCAGCAGCGCCCCCGCCTGGCGCAGGGCCAGCGGTTCGGTCCCGTCGGTCAGCGCAAAGGCCACCCGCCCGGGCAGGCCGGACCGCGTGACAAGATCGCCGGGTTCCGGAAGCGGTCGCGGCCGGGGGCGCAGGTCCAGCCCCTGAGCAGATAGGGCACTGGGGGCCAGGGTAGCGGCCGCCATCATGGTCAGCATCCGGCGTCGGTTCAGCGTCATCGCAGCCCTTTCCGCAGTTCGGTGGAGGACAGGCCCGACATCGGCAGGTTCAAAAGCACCCAGGCCGGCGGCCTTGCCTGCGCCAGCAAAGCAGCCCGCGCTTCCGGCAGGCGCGCGCGGCGCAGGATGGTGGCCGCAACGGCATGACGCGCCGCCAGCCGCGATCCGGGCCGGGCCATCACGGCGATCGGCACCTGGTCGGCGATCGCGCGCCAGCGGTCCCAATGGTGAAACTGCACCATGTTGTCGGACCCCATCAGCCAGACGAACCGCACCCCCGGATAAAGCCGCGCAAGCGCGTGCAGGGTATACGCCGTCTTGCGCAGGCCAAGCTTGGCCTCGATGTCGGTGACAAGGATTCGGGGATCGCGGGCGGTGGCACGGGCGGCGGCCATGCGCGTCGCCAACGGCGCGGGGCCGTGCGCCTTGAGCGGGTTTCCGGGAGAGACCAGCCACCAGACCCGGTCAAGACCCAGCCTGCGCAGGGCGACCTGGCTGATCAGCAGGTGCCCCTGATGGGCCGGATCGAAGGACCCGCCCAGAATGCCGATGCGCTGGCCTGGCCGCGCGAGGGGAAAGCCCGTTCGCATCCGGCCCGATTAGCGCAAGGCGGCGCCCGCGCCAAGCACGCGGACCGCAAAAAGGGGGTGCCGGACCCACGGCCCGGCACCCCTTGGCGTCATTTCACGGTGATGCGGCCATCGACATAGGGGGCATAGCCCTCCTGACGCGCGCCCAGATAATCCGCCACCACTTCGGCCAGATCGGGTCCGAAATCATAGGCGTTCTGGCCGCCCGTCGCGAAGATCTCGTACCCGTCGCCGCCCCCGCGCATGTAGTTGTTGGTGGCAACGCCATAGGTCGCAACAGGATCAATGGGCACCCATTCGCCATCCTGCTGGACCATCACCTCGCTGATGCGCGCGCCCGGTTCAGCAGCAGGATCGACGGTGTATTTCAGTCCCGCCACCTGCGCGAAACGGCCTGCGGCCTCCTCGTACTGGCTAGCGCCGTTCTCCAGTGCGGCGACGACATCGGCACCAGTCAGCTGAAAGGTTGCCAAGACGTTCTGGAACGGCAGGACGGTATACACCTCGCCCATCGTCACCTCGCCCTCGTCGATCGACGCGCGCAGTCCGCCACCGTTCTGGATGGCGATGGTGACGCCCTGATCCGCTACGCGGTCCAGCATGGCGTCGGCCACAAGATTGCCCATCTCGCATTCCCGCGCACGACAGACGTTCCGGTCGCCGTTGATCGGCGCCGAGGTGCTGGCCACCACCTCCTCGCGCAGCGCGGCGATGGGTTCGGCCATCTCGGCCACGCGGGCGGCGATCGCCTCGTCCTCGGGAACCGAGGTGTCCAGCAGAATGGGCTCGCCCTCGACCGACGTCAGAACGCCCGCATCATCGAAGGTCAGCGTCAGATGGCCCAGATACTTGCCATAGGCATAAACCTGCGCCACAGGCACCTGCGCGCCGTCAGCCCCGTCGACCATGGTGGGATAGGCCGCCGTCGCGCCTTCCATGTCACCCAGCAGGGTGTGAGAATGGCCACCGATAACCGCATCGATCCCCGGCACCTCGGCTGCCAGTTCCAGATCGCGCAGATAGCCGACATGGGTCAGGGCGATGACCTTGTCGACGCCCTGATCGGCCAGTTCCGCCGCTGCCGCAGCAAGGCTGTCGGCGTCATCCTGAAAGATGACATTAGGCCCGGGCGACGCCGTTTCAGGCGTGTCCATGGCCAGGGCCGAGACGATGCCGATCTTGTGGTCGCCGACCTCCAGGATGGTGTGCTTAGCGACCTTGTCGGCCAGCACGTTCGACTGGGAAACGTCGATGTTGCTGGACAGGACCGGAAAGTCGACGCCGTCGGTCAGTACCGCCAGACCCTCGGGGCCATCGTCGAACTCATGGTTTCCGACCGCCATCGCGTCATAGCCAATGGCATTCATGAACTCGACCACCTCGGTGCCCTTGTAGGTCGTGTAGAACAGCGATCCCTGGTACTGATCGCCTGCATCCAGCACGATGACGTTCCCGCCCTCGGCCGTGATCCGGTCGCGCAGTTCCTTGATCTTGGTGGCGATGCGGGCCATCCCGCCAAAGCATTCGCCCGCGGCGGTCTGTTCCGCATCGCATGTGCTGTCGCGGTCGCTGATCGGCTCGATCCGGCTGTGGACGTCATTCGTGTGAAGAATGTGCAGAACGGTTTCGGCCTGCGCGGTTCCTGCGAACAGCGCGATGGCGGATGCGGCGGCAAGAAGGCGTCGTGTCATCCCTGATTCCCTATGTGGCCCTGTTGGTTGGCCCCGGCAGCTTGGCGCAGCCGACGGGTCGGGTCAAACCTTCAGGTCCCTGGGCAGCATGGAGGCCGATGACGTCTTGACCCGCAGCCCCGGGCGGAGGCAAATGCCGCCATGCAGATCTTCAAGGTATTTCGCGCGGCCGAATGGGCCCAGATGCAGCAGGACGGCCGCACCCTCGGGGCGCCCGTCGATCTGGCCGACGGCTATATCCACTTCTCGACGGCCCAGCAGCTGTCGGTGACATTGTCCAAGCATTTTGCGAATGAGGACGGGCTGATCCTGCTGTCATGCGATCCGGACGCCCTGGCGCCCGATCTGCGGTGGGAGCCGTCGCGCGGCGGGGCGCTGTTCCCGCATCTGTACCGGGCATTGACGCTGGCGGATGTGCAATGGTCGCGACCCATTGGCCTGACCGACGCGGGTCACGACACGGGGATCGCGCCATGAGCGTGGTCGAAAAGCTGGGACTTGCCGCGCTGCACCGTATCGACCCCGAACGGGCGCACGACCTGTCGATCGCGGCGCTGGCACGCGGTGTGGTGCCGCTGCACGGTCGAGCGGTGACATCCGACAGGTTGCAGGTGTCTCTGGCAGGAATGACGCTGCCCAACCCGATTGGCCTTGCCGCGGGATACGACAAGAACGCGCGCGTCATTGCCCCCCTGATGCGGTCCGGCTTTGGCTTTCTGGAGGTCGGGGCCGCCACACCGCGCCCGCAACCGGGCAATCCCAAACCGCGCCTGTTCCGACTGACGGAACAACGGGCCATCATCAACCGGTTCGGCTTCAACAACGAAGGTGCGGACGTGATCGGCCGGCGCCTGGCGGCGCGTCCCGCGGGCGTGCCGGTCGGTTTGAACCTGGGCGCCAACAAGGACAGCACGGACCGGGCCGAGGACTTTGCCCAGGTCCTGCGCGTCGCGGGACAATCAGCGGATTTCGTGACCGTCAACGTCTCCTCGCCGAACACGGAACGCCTGCGCGACCTGCAGGGGGCAGAGGCACTGGCTGCTTTGCTGGACCGGGTTCTGACAGCACGTGACGGCCTGGCGAAGCGCGTGCCGGTTTTCGTCAAGATCGCCCCGGATCTGACCGACACTGAAATCGCGCAGGTCGCGTCGGTCGCCATGAATGCCAAGCTGGACGGCATCATCGCCACGAACACGACGCTGTCGCGTGACGGCATTACCGGTCCGCATGCCGGACAGGCTGGCGGGCTTTCCGGCCGACCCCTGTTCGCCCGGTCTACCCGCGTCCTTGCCCTGCTGTATCGCGAAACGAAAGGCGCTGTGCCGCTTGTCGGCGTCGGTGGTATCACCAGCGTGGACGATGTGTGGGAGAAGCTGCGAGCCGGCGCCACGGCGGTGCAGATCTATTCGGCCATGATCTATCAGGGACTGTCGATTGCGCCTCGCCTGGCAGAGGCGCTGGACGACCGGCTGACCCGCCAGCGCATCACCCTCGACGATTTAAGAGGCAGTGCCAGCGCCGACTGACCCTAGCTGTAGTCGCCGGCGCCCAGCAGCTGGTTCATGCTGTGCGATGGTTCGGGGCAACCTGCGTCGCCAATGACGCGGGCGGGAACGCCCGCGACCGTCTTGCAGGACGGGACCTCGTGCAGCACGACCGATCCGGCCGCGATCCGCGAATGGTGCCCGACGCGGATGTTGCCCAGAACCTTGGCGCCCGCGCCGATCAGCACACCGTCGCCGATCTTGGGATGACGGTCGCCATCCTCCTTGCCGGTCCCTCCAAGCGTCACGGAATGCAGCATCGACACGTCGTTGCCGACGGTCGCCGTCTCACCGATGACGATGGAATGGGCGTGATCCATCATGATGCCCGTGCCGATGCGCGCCGCGGGATGGATGTCCACCCCAAAGCATTCCGAGCACCGCATCTGGACGAAGTACGACAGATCCTTGCGATCCTGCTGCCACAGCCAATGCGCCATCCGATAGGCCTGAAGCGCCTGGAACCCCTTGAAGAACAGCAGCGGCTGGATCAGCCGATGCGTCGCCGGATCCCGGTCATAGACCGCCATCAGGTCGGCCCGCGCGGCGTCCCCCAGTTCAGGGGCATTGGCATAGGCATGATCGGCGATCTCGCGCAGGATCTGTTCGCTCATCTCGCCCGATGCCAGCTTCAGCGACAGCCGATAGGCCAGTGCTGCCTCAAGGCTCTTGTGATGCAAAAGCCCCGCATGGATCAGCGCACCCAACAGCGGCTCGGCGGCGGCTGCCGCCCGCCCCTCGTCGCGCAGCTGCGCCCAGATCGCATCACGGTCCAGGGACAGCGGTGTCTTTTCGGTATGCAGCATGTTCATCTTGGGCCCGCCCGGTCTGTCTAACCTCCTACATAGGACAGAATGCGGTCCGGGAAAAGACGGGCGGGCCCGGTCGATCAGTTCGGTAGCCGCATTTCCAGCCAATGCACCGCCAGAGAGATGCGCCCGCCCGTGAACGTGCCGCCCTCGGCCGTGACGATCAGCGGATCGGCCTGGTAATAGGCCATGGGCGAGCCAAGCATTCCCCTTGCCCATGAATCCTGCTGCTTGCCAAGGCCCTGACCAAAGCGGTTCAACGCCCCCGCCGTACCAAGACGCCAGCCGGTCAGCGAACCGGTCAGGGTGGCCGTAACCCGTCCGACAGCTCCGATCACCAGCGCACCCGCCGGGATGAAGACCCCGGTCACCGTGCTGCTGCCCGTGCCCAGGATGACCTCGCCCTCGGCCATCCCGGTGACCAGGCCCGACCCGCGGCTTCCCATGCTCATCGCGCCGACGATCCAGGCAGTGCCGTCATGAATGGCCTCCACCCCCCTGTCGGCGACGAACGCGCGCATGCCGCGGGACGGCGGCAGAAAGACCCACCCGCCGTTCGATCCGACGGCGATGCGCCCCGTCTGCCCCACCCATGCCCCCGTGGGCGCCGCGGGAACGCCCCAGCACTGGCCATCCAGAACCGTTGCCGGGGGCGTCTGCGTCGACACGCTCTGCAATACAAGGTTCACCATGCCGTCCAGCAGCATCAGCGCCTCGTTGACGGTGACGTGCTTCTGGGCCTGCGCGGGCTGCAACAGGGCCATCTGAAGGCGCGCGGTTTCACTGGGCATTGAAGTCTCTCCTTGCAAAGGGGCCGCGCCCGAAGGTCTGCGACAATTGGGCCACCTCGATCGTGACCTGTCCGGGCTGCAACTGGTCGCGGACCGCCGCGGGGACGGTCCATGACGGGGTCTGCGTCTGCGCCTCGGCGACGACTTGTCCCGCCTGGATCAGGCGCAGCAGGTAGCGTTCCGATTCCTCGCCAAGCGGAACGTCGGCGCCGTCCCAGCCATCACCCTCGATCCGGCTGCGCCTGATCCAGGTGATGTCATTGTCCTGCTTGCGCAGGTGGCAGGGCGCATAGGGCCGCAGCCCGATCCCCGGCGCGACCGTCGTACGGCTGCGGTAGCTGGCGTCGTCCGGCGCCCGCAGGGCCGGACCCACCCGCCAGAACCGCTCCTGGCCGCGAGTGGAGGGTGGCAGGTCGACCTGGCGGGGGCCGCCATCCAGCAGCACGACCAGACTGCCAGCGGGCCAGACATCCGGCATGATCGCATCCGTGCCGGCCTGCCCACGCAGGCGGCGGCTGATCTGCCACGTGTCCGGCGCCACCAGCTCTGCGTTCGCGAACTGGATGATCTCCCATCGGGTCAGGCTGCCGTCCCCGATCGCCATGGCGTTCGCACCCGACAGCAACGCGCGTTCATTCACGGACCGCAACGGATCGCGAAGCATCCGCAGACGCAGCGGTTCGCCCCGGTCGATCAGACCCGGGCTTGCACGCCCCAATGGCGTCAGCGTCCGACCGATCAGGGCGCGGCGTTGCAGCATCAGGTTCAGGTCGAACCCGCCCTCGGCCTCGGCGGAGCCATAGACCGCGACCGATCCCGGCCAGGGATGGGCCGCGACCGCCAGCCACGGGGCATGCGGAACCTCGTCGCCCCGCAGCAGGGGCAGGTCCATGAACACCGGGAACACGGGCATCGGCGGCAGATACCGGCCGACACCGCCCTGATCCTGATGCGCCAGACGCGGCGTGTAGAGGCCGGGATCGACCCTGACGGCATCGACCGTGATGGCGCCCGCCCGCTCGACCCGATCGATCCGCCAGCGGCGGCTCTCCTGCCCCGGCATATGCGTCACGACAACATCGCCAGGGCCAAGATCCGCACGTGACGGCGGCAGCGCGAACCGTGCTGTATCGCGCGCCACCTCGGCCTCGGCGATCCAGCGGTCGGTGATGGCGCGCCCTTCCGGGCGTGTCAGCACCATGGCCAGTTCGCTTTCGGACACGGCGCGACGGTCGATATCCGTCAGGCTGGCTTCGGCCGTCGCGACCGCATAGTCGCCCCCTGCCGCGACATGGCTGAGGCGCAACTGACCGATGTTCGCGGATTCCATCTGACGGACGGTCTCGAACCCGGTCACGTCGCCGGCGATGGCCAGGTCATCGGGCCCGATCTGCGCGCGTGCCAGTCCGTCACGCGAGACGAACTTCAGCACACCGTCGCGCTCTACCGCGTCAAACCCATGTGCCAGCATCAAGGGCTGCAATGCTGCCCGCCCGGATTCGGAACCCTGCAGGGCATAGCCCCGCACCACGCCTGATATTCTCGACACATCAACGGCCGTCACACCCGCACCCTTGCAGATGTCCGTGACCACCGCGCGCAGCGTGACGGCGCCCGCACGCCCGTTCAGCCAGTGTCCGCGATCCCACGCAGGACCGTCCGACCACAGATCACCACGCCCCGGAAAGGCCGGATAGGGCCGCGCGTCCCAACACCAGACATGCGCGCGGTCCACGTCCAGCATCCGCATGCCATCGGCATTGACCGGGTTGTTGGCCGGGTCGCGCCAATGCGCCATCGTCGCCTCGACATAGGCGGCCTGGATCGCATCGTTCCGCGTACCGTTGGAGAAATGCGGCAGCATGCTCTCGGACGACATCGCGTCCAGGAACTTGTTCGGCTGGTTCGTCGCCTTGTCCAGGGCGGCGCAGCCGAATTCGGTGAACCAGATCGGCTTCGACCCGGGCACCCATGCGGTCGCTTCTCTCTGCCGCACACCACCGGGGCGGTTGTAGTGCAGGTTCTGCCACCAGCCCGTCAGGTCCTTGTAACGCCAGACCCAGGCCTCGTCATAGGCACCGTCCGTGATGGGCGTGCGGTTCTGCGCCAGACGGTCGGCGTCGCTGGCATAGAACCAATCGTACCCCTCTCCTCCCGCGACATTGGCGCGCAAATAGTCGATATTGTCGATCCGACCCCAGGACGCATCCAGATGGTCGTCGCCATCGCGCCAGTCGGACAGCGGCATATAGTTGTCGATGCCAATGAAATCGATATTCGGGTCTGCCCACAGCGGGTCCAGATGAAAGAACAGCTCTCCGTTTCCGGGGTGATGGCCGAAATATTCCGACCAGTCGCTGGCATAGCCGATCTTGACGTTCGGCCCAAGGATGCCGCGGACATCTGCAGCCAGGCGGCGCAGGGCCGCCACGGCGGGATAGGTGTTTCCCGGACCGCGGATCTGGGTCATCGCGACCATCTCGGACCCGATCAGAAAGGCATCGATACCGCCCGCCGCCGCGCAGACATGGGCGGAGCAGCCGATCCGAAGAACGCGGCCACCTGATCGACGGCGGCCGACGTGCCGTCGGTGGTGCCAGCCCGGCCGGGGGCGACGCTGGTCGTGATGCGGCCCCGCCAGGGCATGGCAGGCTGTTCGGTCGCGCCGTAAGGGTCGGTCAATCCGTTGCCGCCCAGTTGCTCCATCAGGATGAACGGATAGAAGATCGCCTTGCGCCCCGACGCCGACAGCGCCCTGAGCCCCTCGATCACCGAGCGGTCAGACGGCGTGCCGCCATAGATCGGACGTCCATCCTTGCGCGCGACCTCGGCCGCGTCCGCACGGCCGATGCCACCCGCGCGCCACGGCATCTCCGCCCCGTCGACCTGACGGTATTCGACCTTGGGCTGCACGCGGCACTGACCGATGCGCAGATCGCTGCCGAACCAGGACACGATCAACGACACCGAACCCACATTCGGCAGTTCGCGCCCCAGGACATCCAGCGATGCGCGAAAGTCGGTCCCGCCCATCGGCGTGTTCGTGTTGAAGCTGCGGCTTTCGCCCAGGTCACCACTTTCGGTAACTGGCGTCGTGGCCAGCGAATACTCCCCCGTGCCGGGGATCAGGGCGACGGCTCGGACGTCGCGCGATAGGCCGCTGCCGTCACGCGCCGGGCATGTCACCTCAAAGCTCAGTTGCGGCATGCGGTTGCCCCACCGCTCCAGGCTCAGGTTCTCCAATACGACATAGGCCGTCCCGCGATAGGCGGGAGCCGCGTCGCCTTCGATGGCGGCGATCACGGGGTCCGGCATCTGCGCCTCGCCACCACGATAGATCCGCATGTTCAGATCCGCCTGTGCAATCTCCTCGCCATCGGCCCAGACCCGGCCCACCGACAGGATCGGACCTTCGGCCAACGCCAATGCGACAGACAGGCGATAGCTTATCTGGGTCACCTGGGTGCTGGGTGCGCCCTTGCCACCACCCGCACTTTCGGACCGCGTGACCTCTTCGAGGTCGGATGCCCAGATGACATGCCCGGGCAGGCGCATCTGTCCCCAGATCCGGGGGATGGCCATGCCCTCTCCGGCTGTCTGGATGCGAAGGCGGTCGATCCGGCCCGTCTCGACGGCCTTCGCCCCACCGCCCAGCAGGCGCTGATCGATGGCACGACCCAGGACGGCTCCTGCCGCACGGCCCAGAACGGCACCCGACAGCCCAAGGACCGCCCCCCCGAAACCTCCGCCAAGCGACGCACCCACGGCAGACAGGACAATCGTGGCCATAAGGGCCTCCTTCGTTCGAATTGGTCAGGGAAAGCGGAACCGTGCCACGATCCTGGATTGCCACGGAGGGGTCAGCGGACTGTCGATGACACCGTGGCCGGTATAGGCATGCAGAAACCGGGGGGCATCGCCCGCGGCCGACAGGATGCCCAAGTGCTTGGCGATGGCGCCCTGCCGCATCCGAAACAACAGCACCTGCCCTGGCTGCCAGTCCGCATCATCGACCGGACGCAGGTGTCGCATGGCCGCGGACAGCAGCACTTCGGTGCTGCCGCATTCGGCCCAATCGGCGGTATAGGCCGGGGGCGCCTCAGGCTCCGCCCCATACAGGTCGCGCCAGACGCCGCGGATCAGCCCAAGGCAATCCGAGCCACTGCCCCGGACGCTGGCCTGATGGACATAAGGCGTGCCCAGCCACAGCCGGGCGGCATCGACGACCGGGCTATCCATTCCGGCGTCCTGCCTGAGGCGCCATCAGCCAATCCTCGGACGGCAGATGAGGAAACCCGCGAAAGTTCAGATGATTGCGAAACTTCAGCCGACACGTATCCGCAGCCTTGTCGCATCCTGCCGTCAGTCGGATCTGGTCGCCGGAGGCGGGCAGAATGCCCAGACTGGACCACAGCTCGATAATCCTCTGGCCACCGGGGCGTGCAGTGTCGTTCTTGATCGCACCATGCAGACCTTGCGCTGCTCCGGACAGAACCTCCAGCCGCCCATGATCGAACCACGCCGCGTCAAAGGCCGGAAATGCGGTGAACGTGAAGACGCGTCCATCGTCCATAACCTGAACCTGGCGCAGCACGCTCAGACTTTCCGCGCTCAGGTCGACCCTGCACGCCCCATCGCCAAGGCGCGCGCTGCACCGGGGATGATAGACGCGCCGCTGCGGCGCGTTTAGCGCCTCTGACAGGCCGCGAAGCTCGGCGCGGAAGGCCCCGTTCCCACGCGAGACCTCGCCCAGAGACCCGCGAAACACCAGCTTGCGACGGGCGACATCGCTCCAGTCGACCTCCCACATGCGCAGTTCCGCCTGGTCCCACCGACCGGCCATCAGGTCGCGCTCGGTGATCGCATCATCGTTCAGCGCCCCGACCGCCTCGGAGTTGTCGACCGACAGGCCGGTTCCCTGAACCAGTGCCCGCGCGGTCAGGCCGCGGTCAGGGCGGAAGGTCACCCCGCCAAAGACCAGCCGCTGGTCATGATCGGTAAAGCCAAGCGTCAGACCATCCGCTCGGCGCACGGACCAAGCCCGTGCAACTGTCGTCGTCGTCATACCCGAACCTCCACGACCGGAATGTCGGGGACCTGCCCGGCTTGGAACGACGCGACGGATACCGCGATCCGGTCCGTGTCGAAGCGCACCGGAACGTCGAATTCGAACCCGGCAGAGATGTCCGCGCCCGCCTCCGGGGCCTCGTCAAAGATGATGCGTCCGGCAACATGGTCCACGGCATAGTTGATGCCGACGAACACCTCGGCACCCCCGATCCCGGCGCGCACGGAACCCTGGACCGGCTTGGTCACGGGCCGACGATAGACCGTCGCCCCGGATCGATAGGCCTTCGACAACGGAAAGACCCGCGTTTGCCCGTCCCCGACCGCGATCACCTGATCGCCGAATGCCGGGGCCGCTGACGGCAGACAACTCTTGTAGTCGGACCAATCCTTCCACCGAAACCCGTGCAGCTGCCCCGCACGCGCCTCGAAAAAGGCGATGACCTCCGACAGGTCGTCCAACGACCTCAGGCCCATGCCCGCGTCAAAGCGGCGAAGCGCATGCGTCCAGGGTGTGTTGCGCTCCTCGAACCCGCTGGCCAGCGCCACGATCTCGGTGCGCCGCTCGGGACCGCCGATGGCACCAAAGGACAGGTTCGTCGGAAATCTTACGTCGTGAAACGCCATCTTTTACCTCCTCTCAGCTGTTTCGCTCGCCGCGGGCCAGCACGCGCGACATCTGCGCCGCGATCTGCGACTGGCTGCGCTGGAACCCGGCCACGTCGGGGGTCTGGATGTTGAACGTCACGTTCACCGATCCCCCACCCCCGGCTGCGGCGACGCCCAGCTTGCCGTCGGGACCGCGCCGCAGCGGCATGATCGCCTCGGGCCCGGCCTCGCCCATCAGCCCCTGACCGCCGCGCATCGGAAATGCCGTTGGTCCGGAGACGACGTCTCCGGCCATGGTGCGTCCGTTGGCGAATGCCCCGCCCTTGGCAAAGGGCATCACCCCGCCCAGCATCCCGCCGATGCCGCCCGCGATCGACCCTGCCAAAGCGTTCTCGACGGGCTTCATGGCGATGCCATAGACGGTATCTGCCAGCGACTGCCCAATCGATTTCAACGCGTCCGACAGCTTGCCGCCGTCCAGGACCAGACCGTCGATGGCGCGGCCCAAGCCACGCTCAAGCCCCGAGGACAGGGTACCGACCTCGCGCGTGGTGAACATCATTGACTGGCGCAGACGACCCAGTTCCGCCTGGAACTCCTGCGTCATGCGGGAATTGCGGCCCAGATCGTCGTCCAGTTGGTCCAGCGCTGCGCCGGTCCCGTCACGTGTGGTCATCTTGATGATCCCCCGTCGTTTCAGCCAAGACCACGCCCGCCGATGCGGGCGCGTCGGGATATCGGGCTGCCAGATCGGCCAGCCGGTCACGGGTCATGCGGGGTGCCGTCGGACCAATGCCCAGCATCAGGCCCAACTCGGCAGGGGTCAGTGCCCAGAACTGATCGGGATGCAGACGCAGCCCCTGCAGGCCCGCCCGCATCAGGCCCGCCCAGTCCAGCCCCCCGGCGCGCCCGGTCATCCAGGCGCCCGAAAGGCCAAGGCCAGCAGGCGGGCGGCAACGCGGGCGGCCTCCAGCGGACCACCGTCGATCTGCACCGCCGTCAGATCACCCGCCTGCCCCGTCCAGCCGCCGCCGCGCAGCCCGGCCACCAGCACGGCCAGGATCTCGCGGCTGGAGAAATGCCCGGCGTCAAGACGGGCGACCAGCCCGGTCAACCCGTCCGCCTCAAGCTGCGCCTCCAGTTCGGCCAGGGCGCCCAGGGTCAGGCGCGCGACATGCGGCCGGCCATCCAGCATCAGCGACACCTCGCCGCGCATCGGGTTGGCCATCACAGCGCCACGAAGGTCAGTGCCCCTGCCGAAGCCAGCGACATCTCATAGGTCGCCTCTCCGTCGTGGCTGCCCGCGTACTCCAGGCCTGTGATCTGGAACCGGCCCTCCACGGTGCCGAAATCGGGGATGATGACCTGGAACAACGGGATTTCGCTGTCAAAGAACGCTTGGCGGGCGCGCCCGTCGGTGGCCGCGTCGCGGAACACGCCGGATCCGGCGATCGACGCGCTGCGCACGCCGGCACCGCCCAACAGCTCGCGCCAGCCACCGGCGCTGTCCATGCTGGTCACGTCGACGGTGTCGGCGTTGAAGGACAGGCGCGTCGCACGCAGGCCCGCCACGGTCTCGAACGTGCCGTTGCCCGACATGTCCATCTTGATCAGCAGATCACGTCCGCTTTGCACTGCCATTATCCCATCTCCTCAGTTCAGATCGATGCGCGCGCGAAAGGTCAGGTCGACCTGACGAGCCGCGCCGCTTTTCACCCGCCGCGCGGTTGCGCGCAGGAACCACAAACCCGCCAGCTGTCCGCGCGACAGCACCAGTCCGCCCGCCTCCAGCGCATCGGCCACGGCGACCGCTGCGGCCTTGACCGCGCCGAAGCCCGCCCCACTGTCGCTGCCCGCCATGACCGAGATCACGAAATCATGCCGCGATCCGCGTGCCGTGGAATCGCTGGCGTCACGCACCTCCTCGGGACCAAGCGAGACATAGATCCCGCTCGGCGCCGTCACAGGCATCGCGTCGAAGATCGCATCGCCCACCAGATCCGCTAGCGCCTCGTTCGTGCGCAACTGCTGATAGACGGCCGCCTGCAAGGCGACCCCTGCCCCATAGCTCATGTCAGATCCTCCTCGCGCGCAAAGCAGTCCAGATACCGACCGGACGGATCGCTCTCCGCGACCGCCTCGATCTGAAACAACCGTGTTCCCTGGCGCAGCCGCTGCCCCGGCCGCGGGCGTCGCGCATCACCCACAGGCGCAGCGCGCAGCGTGATGCGCCATTGGACCACGCTGATCATTCCCGCGCCGGTCCCCTGTTCGCGACCCGACCGCGCCTCCATCTGCGCCCACAGCCAGCCCAGTTGACGCCACCGCGTCTCATAGCCGCCCAAGCCGTCCGCGATCCGGTCGGATGTCTCCAGCGCCAGCCGCGTCGACAGGTTCGGGGCGGCCATCAGCGCCACTCCCGGCTGCCGCGCCCGGCCAGGGTGCGGACTGCGCGCCAGCGCTCGATCAGCGCGCTGACACCAAAGGGCAGTGCATGACGCAAACCATCCTGGCTGCGATCGTCGTAATAACGCGCGGCCAACAGGATGACCGCCTGCGCCAGATCCGCCGGAACCTGGGACCAGGCATCCCCGAAGCCCGCCAGAAACGTGATCGTCACCGTCCCCCGCCGCGGAATCGACGGCAGCACGACCCCGGTCGGCAGGATCACGGGGCGCTGTCCGTCCGGGACCAGCCGCCACCCCTCGGGGGGCAGTTGGGTCAGCGTGCCGTTCCCGTCGTCGATCTCGATGCGCTCGACCGAATGCACGGGCGCCAGCGGCAGCGACTGGCCAAGTCGGTCGCGCCAATCGTCCAGCTGCATGCGGAACCGCCGCTTCAGCAGCACCTTGCCGGTGCGCCCCTCGATCGTGGCGATCGCTGCACGCAGAAAGCCCGCCAGTGCCGCCGTCTCGGCGGCGTCGTCGGGCCCTTCGAAACCTTGGGCCAGACGCAAATGCGCGCGCAGGGCGGCCACCGGCAGCGCCTCCGCCGCGGGCGCCGTTTCCTCTATCAGCATCATGTTGCGAACCTCCCGTCGTGCCGTCCGCATGTTCCACCAAAGGCGGGGCCCCCGAACGGGGCCCCGGCTGTCTTGCAGGCAAAAGGGAAGCGGGGCGCGCCGCACGCCGGCCATCAGCGCGCGCGGACAGTTGCTAAACCGGAATGCCCGGCACCAGGCGCGCCCCTCCCTCATCCGATCCCCCGGGGGATCAGATGAAGCGCAGCAGCCTGACGGCGCGGAAATCGGTGATCCCGCCGCCGACACGCTTGGTGGCATAGAACAGCACGTGCGGCTTGGCGCTGAACGGGTCGCGCAGCACGCGCAGGTCGGGACGCTCGACGATCGTGTAGGCCGCGCGGAAATCACCGAACGCGATCGAGAACGAGCTCGTCGTCATGTCGGGCATGTCCTCGCTGATCATCACCGGATAGCCCAGCAGCTGGGGCACCTGGCCCACGCTCAGCGCATCGGTCCAAAGGAAACGGCCGTCGGCATCCTTCATCTTGCGCACCCGGGCCGCCGTCTTCGAGTTCATCAGGAACGAGGCGTTCGAGCGATACTCCGCGCCCAGAGAGTAGATCAGGTCGATCAGGCAATCCATCGGCGCGGCGGCCGGGAAATCGCCAGCCGCGGTGGTGGCGACGAAGCCGATCTGGGCCGTGGTCGCGGTCGCCACAGGCGCGGTGGGATAGCTCAGCAGGCCGCGCGGCTTGTCGACGCCGTCGCCGCGCAGAAAGGCGTTGGCCTCGGACCGGGCGAACTTCTCGGCGATGCGCTCGGCCAGCCAGCCCTCGACATCAAAGGCCGCATCGTCCAGCAGGCGCTGGCTGGCACGCGGCATCGCGGACAGCTCGTGGACCGGGATGGCGATGCGGTCCAGGGCCGAGTTCGCGGTCTCGACCGTGGCGGCCTCGGTCGCCCAACCGGCGCCCATGTCGCCACGCTCGACCAGCGCCTCATAGACGCTGCCCTCGATGGTCACCACGTTGGCCAGACGGCGCAGCGACGAGGTGGAATGCAGCGTGTTCTGCACGGTCTCGGCAACCTTGGGTGCGGCCAGAAAACCGCCGTCGCTGGCCACCGACAGCGCCTTCTCCTCGATGGCCAGACCGCGCAGGCCGTCATCGTCGCCGCTGCGCAGATAGGCGTTGAACGCCTTCTGGTGGGGCACCTCGACCTCTGCGGTGGCGGACAGGGGCGCGCGGCCCCGCAGGGCGGTCTTGCGGTCGATCATGGTCATACGCTGTTCCTGTGCGTTGAGCTTGGATTGAATATCTTCACGAAAGCCTTTGAGTTCGCTGACGAACCCCATCATGGCCCCCTTCAGGTCGGCGGGCATGTCGCCGCCGCCCGCGGCCTTCACCTCGGTCATGGTCTTCTCCTCGTCACGGTGATCGGGGCCGCGCCCCTGTCGTCGGACCTCCCGCACGGGACCGGTCCGAACCTGGTTGACGGACCGGGATGCACCCGGTCCGAAATCTCATGCGCCGCGCAGGGCCTGTGCCGCCTGCACGAACAGCGCCGCGACGTCGCGCATCTCGTCGCTGTCCTTGCGGTCCACCTTGGCCTCGGCCAGCATCGGGAACGTCACCAGCGACACCTCCCACAGCTCGACCTCGGCCAGCACGCGCCGCCCGGCCTTGTCGCGTTCGGCCCGCAGGGTGCGATAGCCGATGGACAGCCCGTCGATCGCACCCGCCTGGATCAGCGCCGCCGCCTCGCGGGCCTGCGCCACGTCGGGCAGCAGGCGGCCCTTGACCCACAGGCCCTTGCCGTCCTCCCGGACCTCGTCCCAGACCCCGATGGGGCGGGTCGGATCGTGCTGCCACAGCATCCGCACCTTGTCGCCGCGCGCCGCGATCCGCGCCAGCGACGCGGCAAACGCCCCGGGCAGGACCGCATCGCCGCCCTGATCGGTCAGACCGAACAGGCTGGCATAACCTTCGATCACCTGACCGTCGGTCAGCACGGGCGGACCGCCCGCGAACTTCATCTCCAGACCCGGAACCATCCCTCAGCCTCCTTTCGGCGCATAATCTAGAATACCCTGGACGGCCTGCGTCAGGATCACGGCGACCACGCCGTAGACCGTCATCCACAGCCGCCGCTCCAGCCCTTCGATCATCGCCTCGATCCGCTCCAGGCGCTTCTCGACCTGGCCGAACTGCAGCGCCATGATCCGTTCCTGCGCCTCAAGACGCGTGTCGTGCCACAGCCCGTCCTTGACGAAACGCGACCCTTCCATGCCTCACGCCCCGTCCAGGGGCGGCAGGCCCAGAAGGGCGCGCTTTTCCGCATCCGTCAGAAAGCTCGCACCGCTGATGCGGGCCCATTGCTGGTTGCGCTCCTCGGCCAGGGCCGGGATCTGATCCAGATCGGGGCGCAGCTCGATCTCGGCGCCCAGATGCTCGGACAGCCACCAGGCGACCGCCGCCGACACCCGCGTCGCCAGCGGCAGCACCGTCAGGCGGAAGAACGCCCGGTGCGCCTCGGCATAATTCGCATAGGTCGCGTCCCCCGGAATCCCCAGCAGCATGGGCGGCACGCCAAAAGCCAACGCGATCTCGCGCGCCGCCGACAGCTTGGTCTCGTGGAACTCCATGTCGGACGGGCTGAAACCCATCGGACGCCAGTCCAGCCCGCCTTCCAGCAGCATCGGACGGCCCGCATTGCGCGCGCCCTGATGGTTCATCTCGATCTCGCCCACCAGGCGGTCGTACTGCTCGGCGCTCAGCACCCCCTGCCCGTCGACCCCCTTGTAGATGATCGCTCCACTGGGCCGCGCCGCATTGTCCAGCAGCGCCTTGGACCAGGCACTGGCGCTGTTGTGCACGTCCAGCGCGACGGCGGCCGCCTGCATCGGCGACAGACCGTAATGGTCGTCCTGCGGGTGGAACGCCTTGACGTGGCAGATCGGATCGGGGCTGCCGGTCATGTCGAACCGGTGCTTGCGCCCGCCCACCGCATATTCATAGGCGACGGGCCAGCCATCCGCACCGGGCACCACGCTCATGCGGTCGGACCGCAGCACGTGCAGCTCCTCCGGGATGCCCGTGGCGTCCGCGCCCACAGCCTCCAGATAGCCGTTTCCCGACAGCAGGATCTGCCCGAACAGCGCCTCGAACAGCTCGGCCCGACCTTGGCCCGGATTGGGCCTGCGCAGCAGATCCAGAACCGGATGCACCTCATAGCGGTGGTCGCGATCCGCGCAGATCATCGGCACGGCCGCCGCGGCCTCGGCGATCAGGCGCACGCTGCGAAAGCCCACCGGGTTCCCCATGAACCCGCCGCGCGTCAGCGTGCCCGTATCCCTGGCCGACCAGACAGGGCGCCCGGACCCGCTGGCGAATGCCACGACCCGGCCCGTCGCACTGGCCTTCCTCTCTGGCGGGGGGGATGATTTCTCCTCCCGCGAAAACAATCGAAACGCCATGCTCGCCTCCATGCCTCAGCCATGCGAAGGGCCGCCCCCTGCGGGACGGCCCTTCGTCGGTCCGACCTCTCGGACCCGGTTACAATCGCCGCATCTGCGGCCTGCGCCAGCCTGCGGCGGGCTCGATCATCAGCTCATGGACCGCCCAGACCAAGGCATCCAGCCGGTCGGGACTGCCCCGCCCCTCGAACCCGCGCACCGTCATCTGGCACATCTGATCCTCCAGCGTGCCCAGGGCGCCCTTCAGATGCTTGACGCGCCCCTGCTCGTACAGCGCGGCGACGGGCTCTGCCCGCAACCCCTTGCCCCGCGACGCCCGCAGCGCCTTGAACGGGACCAGCGGGTCGATCTGGCGCACAACGCTCTCGACCAGATCACCGCCCTGGTTCACCTCGGCCACCAGCTTCTCGGCACCGTGGCGGTCCATCGCGGCAATCGCGGCGCGGGCCCAATCCGTGGGCCCGCCCCGGACGCTGGCATCCTCCAGCACATAGGCGCGCCAATCCTTGGGTTCGCCCTGCGTAACGACGCCCGCGACCACGATCCCGCATTCGTCGCTGGCCCGCCCGCCGGTGACCGACGGGTCGACCGAGACGACGATCCGGTCTAGCTTGGGCGCCTCGGCCACCCGCGCGCCTTCCAGCATCGCGGTCGTCCACAGCGCCCCCTCGACATCGTCCAGCAGCACGCCGTCCAGCTCCTGGCGCCCCAACCGCGTCCCGCCATAGCGGCTCTCGACCTCCGCCAGGAAACTCTCCGCCAGATAGGCGCGGTTCGCATCTGTCGGCGCATGGGTCACCACAGTGCTGGCATTGCCCAGAATGCGCTTCAGCACGCCCACATTGCGCGGCGTGGTGGTGACGACCTGCTGGGGATGCTCGCCAAGCCGCAGCGCGAACTGCAGCATGTCCCAGACATCCTCGGCCTTCTTCCACTTGGCCAGCTCATCGACCCAGGCCGCATCGAACTGGGGCCCGCGCAAAGCCTCCGGCTCATGCGCGGAATAGACCGTGGCGGTCGCCCCGTTCGCCCAGACCAGCCGCTTGCGCCCCGCCTCCCAGACCGGACGCCGGTCGGGGGGCGAACAGGCCAGGATGCCGCTCTCGCCGAACACCATCACCTCGCGCACCTGGTCGAAGGTCTCTCCGACCAGGGCCACGCGATGGCATTTCCCGGGTGCCGCAGCCGTGGGCCCCTCGACCAGGCTGCGCACCCATTCCGACCCGGCGCGGGTCTTGCCCGCCCCGCGCCCGCCCATGATCACCCAGGATTTCCAGTCGCCCTCGGGGGGCAACTGGTGCGGCAAAGCCCAGAACTCGAACAGCCAGGGCAGGCTCATCAGCGCGTTCTGCGACAGCCCGCCCAGGAATTCCTCAACCTCCTCCGGCCCGGCGGAGGCAAGCCAGGCGGCGCCCGATCTCGTCTCGTGCGGCGCCGAGGTCAAGGCTGCCCCCTCCGACGCCGCCCGCGATGTCCTTGCGAAGTTTGTCAACCTTGATCCTTTCCGCCATCAGCAGTTGGACGGCCTCGCGGACCGTCTTCGCCGTCTCCATGGCCTTTTTCAGCTTGGCCGGGTCAAGCTCCCCGGACTTGAGCGCTTCAAGCTCGGCCTGGTGCCCCCGCAGGTCCTTGACATAATCCCAGAACAGCCAGCGCAGGACGTCGATCTCGTCCTCGCCCTCGGCGATCTCGGGCATCGCGAACCCGGCCTTTTCAGGCTGGGTTCCAGTCACGAAAGGTCCGTCGGTTTTCCCGGCCCCGCCCCATTCCATATCGTTCATGCACTCTGCCCCGCCTCGTGTTCCTGTCCGCACGAGCCAAGAGACGAAAAAAGCGGCCCAAGGATTTCCCCCGGCCGCTTGCCCACCTCTTCCAGCATGTAAAAGTTCTACCTTAGGGCGTTCGCAAAGTCAATCGATAAACCTATACGTGCAAAATGTGGCGCATAAACTCTGCGATTACAATGTGATACACTATGCAACACCCCCGGCGTACGCCGCGCAACATGCCACTGAATCAGCTCCGCGCGGCCTCGACGAACGCGCGGATCAGCGCAACATCCTTGACGCCCGGTGCACGTTCCACGCCCGAACTGACATCCACGACAGGCGCGCCCGTCAGCCGCACAGCCTCGGCGACGTTGTCCGGTGTCAGTCCCCCGGCCAGCATCCAGGGCCGCAACCAATGCCGCCCGACCAGCAGCCGCCAATCGAAGGCCAGCCCGTTCCCGCCCGGCAGATCGGCTCCCGCCGGCGGCTTGGCATCCACCAGCAGCATGTCCGCCGTCACGCCGTAATCCATAAGCTGCGGCAGGTCCGCTGGACCCGACAGACCGACCGCCTTCATCACAGGCAGCCCCGTCAACGCCTTGACCTCGGCCACCCGCCCGGCGCTCTCATGGCCGTGCAGCTGGATAACGTCCAGCGCCGCGTGGTCCAGCACCTCATGCAGCAAATCGTCCGACGGATCGACGAACAGTCCCACGCGGGCGACCCCAACGGGAACCTCCGCCGTCAGCGCTGCGGCTTGGGTCGGGGTCACTGCACGCGGCGACTTGGGAAAGAATACGAACCCCAGAAAGCGCGCACCGGCATCGACGGCCGCCGCGACATGGCGTTCCTCGGACAGCCCGCAGATCTTGACCTCGGCCACGCCTCAGCGAACCGCAGGCAGGGCCGCGCCCTTGGCCGGGGCAGGCTCGTCCAGAATCGCCAGAACCTCGTCACGCGGGGCGGCGTGGCGGTCGCGCAGATGCCCGACCTCGCTCTCAAGACGCACGACCTCGGCGTTGCGCTGACGCGCCTCGCGGCGGAAATGCGCCTCGCGCAGCCACTCCCAGACCAGACCGGCCAGCATTCCCAAGGCAAAGGCCAAGAAGATCACCAGGAACAGCGGCACCGTCAGCGACCACGTGCCACCCAAGTACTGTCCGAAATTGGCCGGGAACGCCGACAGGGTGACCATGTCACGGTTGGCCAAGGCGACCGCCACCAGCACAAGCGCCAGTGCTGCGACAAAGATCAGACGGATGAAGCGCATTGAATTTCCTCGATATCGCAGACGGGCGGGATGCCCGGTAAACAGGGGCCTCAGGCGTCGCCGTTCAGACGGTCGCGCAGCAGCTTGCCGGTCTTGAAGAACGGAACGTGCTTTTCGTCAACCTCGACCGATTCACCGGTGCGCGGATTGCGCCCCGTCCGGGAATCGCGCTTCTTGACAGAGAAGGCGCCAAAGCCGCGCAACTCGACCCGGTCGCCCCGCGCCATCGCGTCGATGACCTCCTCGAAGATCGTGTTCACGATCCTCTCGACGTCGCGGCGGAATAGGTGGGGGTTTTCATCTGAGATCTTCTGGATCAGTTCGGACCGGATCATATGTTCCCCCAATTGGACGGGTCTTCCTGCCGTCAAAGTCAGCACGTCAAACCGCAAGGCCGGTGCAATACCGCCCTTCATGTTTCCGTTCAACGCCCGACAGAAGTCACTGGTTTCATAGCGTTGCCAGCTTTGCCCCAAACGCGCAAGCGGGATGGCGCGCATCCGCCCGGCCGTGGGCAAGAAAAAGCCCGCCCCGGACGAACCGGGGCGGGCAAGGATCGATCGGGTTGGGCCGATTAGCTGTTGCGGTTCAGTGCCGCACCCAAGATGTCGCCCAAGGACGCGCCCGAATCCGAGCTGCCATAGGTGTCGATGGCTTCCTTTTCCTCGGCAATCTCGCGGGCCTTGATCGACAGGCCAAGACGGCGGGTCTTGGTGTCGACGTTGGTCACGCGGGCATCGACCTTGTCGCCGACGCTGAAACGCTCGGGGCGCTGGTCGGCACGGTCGCGGGCCAGGTCGCTGCGGCGGATGAACGACTTGACGCCGTTGTACTCGACCTCGATGCCACCCTCTTCGATCGCGGTGACTTCGGCGGTGACGATGGTACCACGCTTCACGCCATCAACGGCCTCGGCCATGTTCTCGTTTTCCAACGACTTGATGGACAGGCTGATGCGCTCCTTCTCGACGTCCACGTCCTGGACGACCGCCTTGACGACGTCACCCTTGCGGAAGTCCTGGATCGCGTCTTCGCCGCGGGCATCCCAGCTGATGTCCGACAGGTGGACCATGCCGTCGATGTCGCCTTCCAGGCCGATGAACAGACCGAACTCGGTGATGTTCTTGACCTCGCCCTCGATGACGGTGCCGGTCGGATGGGTTTCGGCGAACACTTCCCACGGGTTGCGCATCGTCTGCTTCAGGCCCAGGGACACGCGGCGCTTGGCCTCGTCGATCTCCAGAACCATCACTTCGACTTCCTGCGAGGTCGAGACGATCTTGCCCGGGTGGACGTTCTTCTTGGTCCAGCTCATTTCCGAAACGTGGACCAGACCCTCGACACCGGCTTCCAGCTCCACGAAGGCGCCGTAATCGGTGATGTTGGTCACGCGGCCCTGGTGGACCGACTCGATCGGGAACTTGTCGGCGACCGTATCCCACGGATCGGCCTGCAGCTGCTTCATGCCCAGGCTGATGCGGTGGCTGTCCTTGTTGATCTTGATGACCTGGACCTTGACGGTCTCGCCGATCGCCAGGATCTCGGACGGGTGGTTGACGCGACGCCAGGCCATGTCGGTGACGTGCAGCAGGCCGTCGACGCCACCCAGGTCAACGAACGCACCGTATTCGGTGATGTTCTTGACCACGCCGTCGATCGACTGACCTTCGGTCAGGTTCGCGATGACTTCGGCGCGCTGTTCCGCGCGGCTCTCTTCCAGAATGGCGCGACGCGACACGACGATGTTGCCGCGGCGACGGTCCATCTTCAGGATCTGGAACGGCTGCTTCAGACCCATCAGCGGGCCGGCATCGCGCACGGGGCGCACATCGACCTGCGAACCGGGCAGGAAGGCGACGGCACCGCCCAGGTCGACCGTGAAGCCGCCCTTGACGCGACCGAAGATGGCGCCTTCGACGCGCTCTTCGCTTTCGTAGGCCTTCTCCAGACGGTCCCAGGCTTCCTCGCGGCGGGCCTTCTCACGGCTGATCGACGCTTCGCCGCGGGCGTTCTCGACGCGGTCCAGATAGACCTCGACCTCGTCGCCGACCTTGATGCTGGGCTCTTCGCCGGGATTGGCAAATTCCTTCAGATCGACGCGGCCTTCCATCTTGTAGCCGACGTCGATGATGGCCTGACCTGCCTCGATGGCAATGACGCGGCCTTTGACAACGCTGCCCTCGTCGGGGGTGTCAATCTCGAGGCTTTCATTCAGAAGGGCCTCGAACTCCTCCATGGTCGCTTTAGCGCACATACGTATTCAGTATCCTTTGTGTCTGTTTTCCGGCCTGACGGTTGGCTCCGCCGGTCTTTATGGTGCCGTTGAGGCAACGCCAAAGGGTCGCGGCATGACGCCCGACCCGTTGGAATGCGGTCTGTTCTGACCATGTCGCCCGTGTGACTGCGGCCCCAATACCCGTGTTTGACGCCAATTTCAACGCCTAAACGCGTCTCCACACGCCCGACGCGCGGCTGTAATCCGCGATCTCGGGGGCGCCGAAATCGCCCGCGTCCATCGGCGCGACATGCCGCTCCAGCCGCAGGTCGGGTCCGTCGATCTCCAGCAGCACGAACTCGTTCTGCCCGTCGGTGATGCGCGCACACAGCGCCGTGCCGGTCTGGATCTGCAGCACGCGCGGATGGCGGCCCGTCGCCAGCAACGCGTCCGTCGCCCAACGGTGCAGATGCCCCGACAGGACAACCTGCACCCCCGACGCCTCCAGCCGGTACAGCGCCTCGGACGCGCGCCGTGCCAGCGCCTTGTCGACCCGCGGCAGCTGCTGCAGCGGATGATGCAGCGCGACGATATTCGTGCCCATCGCGTCGACATTGCCGATGATGCGGCCGATCTCGCCCTCGCGGATCTTGCCGCGCTGCCAAGCATAGGGATCGGCGCTGTTCAGCGCCATGACCCGCACGTCGCCCGCACGCCCCACCGGGGTCAGCACGGGACCAAAATGCCGCCGGAACCCCGCAAAGGGCCAGAACATCCGCGCCACAAGGTTCCATGCCGGTACGTCGTGATTACCCGGCATGCACATCAAGGGCGCCTCGATGCGGTCAAGAAAGGCGCGTGCCTGCCGCATCTGCGGGGGCAGCGCGCGATGCGTGATGTCGCCGCCGATGACCACCAGGTCGGGGCGCAGCGCCGCAATCCGCGCCAGCAGCGGCTCCTCCAACGCGGCACGGTGAAATCCGAAATGCAGGTCGGTCAGGTGAAGAATGCGCGTCACCGGTGGTCAGCCCTTCGGCTGCTCGGTCTTGCTGACCCCATCGCGGGGCAGCAGGACCTTGAGCCCGTCATGGCGCACCTTCAGCCGGAAGGGGCTCTCCAACGCCGTCTTCTCGCCGTCATGGGCGATCAGCTGGCGCCGCTTGGGCGTCTCGATGGTCAGCTCGTCCGTCAGGATCAGGTCGAAATCGTCGTTCTTGGCGCTCTTGCCCATCGCCATGCGCAGGGCGGACCGCATCAGCGGCAGGGGGTGCTTCGCCTTGGCGATCAGCACCGCGAATTCGCCGCGGCGGATCTCCTCCGCCCCTTCCAGCCCAAAGCTGTCCAACTGATAGGCGCTGCGCGCGACAAAGACCAAGGCACTGGTATAGCGGCTCTCCTGCCCGTCGACGCGGGCGACCAGCTGCATCGGGCGGCGCAGGCGCCGCAGCGCCACCAGCACCGACCAATAGGCCGCCATCCGCGACCGCCCCCACCGCTTGTAGATCCCCTCGCGCGTCTTCAGGATCTGCGGATAGGCGCCCAGACTGACGTTGTTCAGAAAGATCAGCCCGTTGACGTCGCCGACATCGACCGCCTCGACCCGCGCGTCCAAAATCGTGTCCAGCGCCTCCTCGACGGTCTCTCCGACGCCCAGGTCCCGGGCAAAGTAGTTGAACGTCCCGCCCGGCACGACGCCCATCACGACATCGCGATCAACCAGCGCACCGGCGACCGCCGACTGCGTGCCGTCGCCACCTGCGGCGATGACCAGGTCGAACCCCTCGGTCGCGACCTTGCGCGCCAGCGCGGGCAGGTCGCTCCCCTTCCGGCTCTCGCGCAGCTCGAAGCTGCCGCAGGCCGGAGCAAGCCGTTCGTTCAGCATCTCGCGCAGCTCGACATGCTTCTTCTTGCCCGATCCGCGGTTCATCACGACACAGACCTTGGCACTGGCCAGGTCGAACCCATCGGTCTGGTGCTGCATCGCTGGACTGTCCCCGGCCGTGATTGTCATCTGCTGGGCACCGAACACCCGACCCCGCCGAAGGGTTGCATCTACAGCAGCCGGGCCGCCGCCTCGGCCGACGGTTTCAGCCCCTGCCCGCCGCCGCCGACAAAGGCGACCAGCTGTTCGCGCATCCGCGGCTCCCAGAAATCGCGCAGATGTGCGGCGATCTTTTCGGGTGCTGCGCCGCCGGGCTGGGTGTCGAAGAAACCGGCGATCTGGTTGACCATCAGGACCATCTTGTCAGGCGACATCGGACACCTCGGCGCGCAGCCGTTCGGGGTGGGAAAACAGATCAAAGCCTTCGCCGCGGGCAAAGGCCGCCAGGGTGATGCCCGCGCCCTGCGCCAGGCGCAGCGCATGGGCGGTGGGGGCGGACACGGCGATCAGCACCGCGCCCCCGGCCAGGGCGCATTTCTGCACCATCTCGACGGACACGCGGCTGGTCAGCACAAAGGCGCCCTGCCCCGCATCCATGCCCTGCCGCGCCATCGCGCCGATCAGCTTGTCCAAGGCGTTGTGGCGGCCCACATCCTCGCGCGCCAGCACGATCCCCCGTCCGGGGATCATGAAGCCCGCCGCATGGACCGCGCGGGTCCGGTCATGCAATGGCTGCCAGCCGCGCAGATCGTCGGTCGCCCGCGCGATCTGGCTCGCATCCAGCACCGGCCCAGCGCCCGACAGGTCGGGCAGCGCGCGTACCGCCTCCTCAAGGCTGTCGATCCCGCACAGCCCGCAGCCCACCGGCCCCGCCATGAAGCGGCGTCGCGCCGCCAGCGCGTCGGTGCGGTCATCCGCGATCCACATCTGCGCCTCGACGCCGCGGAGATGGGCCAGAACCTCCAGACGCTCGATCTGGGCAGGGTCCGTCACGATCCCCTCGGTCAGGGAAAAGCCCACCGCGAAATCCTCCAGATCCGCGGGCGTGGCCATCATGACGGCCTGGGTCGATCCGCCATAGACCATCGCCACGGCCGTCTCCTCCGGCAGGGTCCGGGTGACATCCGCGCGGCAGGCCGCGCGGACATGGGTGGCGGGGGCTTGGGTCGTGGGGTCGGGCAGGTTCATCGTCACTCCGCGGCTGACAGGATCCGCCGCGACCTTTCGGCCTGCGCAGTATAGCGTTCCTGCCAATCCGACGGACCGTTCGAGGGGCTTACCTGCACCGCGGTGACCTTGTATTCCGGGCAATTTGTCGCCCAGTCCGAAAAATCGGTCGTCACCACGTTAGCCTGCGTCGCCGGGTGGTGGAAGGTCGTATAGACCACCCCCGGCGACACCCGTTCGGTCAGCGTCACCATCAGCGTGGTTTCCCCCGCCCGGCTGGCCAGCCGCACCCAGTCCCCGTCGCGGATGCCGCGGGTCTCGGCGTCATGCGGATGGATCTCCAGCACGTCCTGGCCGTGCCAGGCGGTGTTCTCGGTCCGCCGGGTCTGCGCGCCCACATTGTACTGCGACAGGATGCGCCCGGTGGTCAGCAGCAGCGGGAACCGCGGTCCGGTGCGTTCGTCGGTCGGAATATACTCGGTGATCACGAAATGCCCGCGCCCCGACTGGAACCCGTCGACATGCATCAGCGGCGTGCCCGTGGGCGCGGCCTCGTTGCAGGGCCACTGCACCGAGCCCAGCTCCTCCAGCCGCTCATAGCTGACGCCCGCAAAGCTGGGCGTGGTCGCGGCGATCTCGTCCATGATCTGGGACGGGTGGGTGTAATGCCACCCCGCCCCCATCGCGTTGGCCAGCATCTGGGTGATCTCCCAGTCCTCATAACCGTTGCGGGGCGCCATGACCTTGCGCACGCGGTTGATACGGCGTTCGGCATTGGTGAAGGTCCCGTCCTTTTCCAGGAACGACGACCCGGGCAGGAAGACATGCGCGTAATTCGCCGTCTCGTTCAGGAACAGGTCGTGGACGATCACGCATTCCATCGCGGCAAGGCCCGCCGCCACGTGATGCGTGTCGGGATCGGATTGCAGGATGTCCTCTCCCTGGCAGTAGAGACCCTTGAAGGTCCCCTCGACCGCGGCATCCAGCATGTTCGGGATGCGCAGGCCCGGCTCGGGGTCGATCTGGACCCCCCAGGCGTTCTCGAAGATCGCGCGCACGTCGGGCATCTTGACGTGGCGGTATCCCGGCAGCTCGTGCGGGAACGACCCCATGTCGCAGGCGCCCTGCACGTTGTTCTGACCGCGCAACGGGTTCACGCCCACGCCGGGCCGCCCGATATTGCCGGTCAGCATCGCAAGGTTCGCGATCGCCATCACGGTCGTCGACCCCTGGCTGTGTTCGGTTACGCCCAGCCCGTAATAGATCGCGCCGTTCCCGCCCGTCGCGAACAGCCGTGCGGCGGCGCGCAGCTCTGCGGCGGGCACGCCGGTCAGCGTCTCGGTCGCCTCGGGGGCGTGGCGGGGATCGGCGATGAACTCGGCGTAATGCTGGAACTCGTCCCAATCACAGCGGTCGCGGATATAGGCCTCGTCCATCAGCCCCTCGGTCACGATCACATGCGCCATGGCGCTGATGACGGCGACGTTGGTGCCGGGGCGCAGTGGCAGGTGATGGGATGCCTCGACATGCGCGGACCGCACGATGTCGGTGCGGCGCGGATCGACGACGATCAGCTTGGCCCCCTGGCGCAGGCGCTTCTTCAGACGGCTGGCAAAGACCGGGTGGCCGTCCGTCGGGTTGGCCCCGATGATCAGCACCACGTTGGTCTGTTCCACGCTGTCGAAATCCTGCGTCCCGGCCGAGGTGCCGAAGGTCTTGCCCAACCCGTATCCCGTGGGCGAATGGCACACCCGCGCGCAGGTGTCGGTGTTGTTGTTCAGGAACACCGCACGGGTCAGCTTCTGGACCAGATAGGTCTCCTCGTTGGTGCAGCGGCTGGAGGTGATGACCCCCACCGACCGCCGCCCATGCCGTTCCTGGATCCCGCGCATCCGCTCGGCGGCAAAGGCCAGCGCCTCGTCCCAGGCGACCTCGCGCCACGGGTCCTCGATCCGCTCGCGGATCATCGGCTTCAGAATGCGGTCCTGGTGGGCGGCATAGCCATAGGCGAACCGCCCCTTGACGCAGCTGTGCCCGCGGTTCGCCTTGCCGTGCTTGTAGGGCACCATGCGCACCAACTGGTCGCCGTTCATCTCGGCCTTGAAGCTGCAGCCGACGCCGCAATAGGCGCAGGTGGTGATGACCGACCGCGTGGGCGTGCCCAGTTCGGCCACCGACTTTTCCTGCAGGGTCGCGGTCGGGCAGGCCTGTACGCAGGCACCGCAGCTGACGCAATCGCTGGAGAAGAAATCGTCGGCGCTGGTCCCGGCGCTGACGCGGCTGTCAAAGCCCCGGCCCTCGATGGTCAGGGCGAACGTCCCCTGCACCTCGTCGCAGGCCCGCACGCAGCGCGAACAGACAATGCACTTGCTGGGATCATAGGTGAAATAGGGGTTGGAGTTGTCCTTGGGAATGAACTGCGGGTTGTCATGCCCCCCGCGCAGCCGGGCCTCGGCCTGCGACCGCGCGCCCGTTCCTGACGGGTCGAAATGGTTGTCGCCCGGCGCATAGCGGACGTCGCGCAGGCCCACCTGCCCGGCCGTGTCCTGCAACTCGCAATCGCCATTGGCCGAACAGGTCAGGCAATCCAGCGGGTGGTCGCTGATATACAGCTCCATCACGCCCTTGCGCAGCTTGCGGATCTTGGCGGACTGCGTGTGGACCACCATCCCCTCGGCCACGGGGGTCGTGCAGGATGCGGGCGTGCCGCGCCGCCCCTCGATCTCGACCACGCACAGGCGGCACGACCCGAAGGCCTCCATGTTGTCGCTGGCGCACAGCTTGGGGATCTGCACGTCGGCCATCATGGCGGCGCGCATCACCGACGTTCCCTCGGGCACGATCACCGCAATGCCGTCGATTGTCAGGGCGACCGGAGCGCCGCTGCGCGCAGGGGTGCCCATGTCGCGGTCGTCGCCGGGCGCGAATTCCGGGATGATGAAGTCTTTCATTCCGCGGCCTCCTTATGGGTGGCGAAATCGTCGGGAAATTGCGTCAGCGCGGACATGACCGGATAGGGCGTGAAGCCGCCCAGGGCGCACAGCGACCCGTCCTTCATCGTCTCGCACAGATCGGTCAGCAGGGCGGCGGCACCCGGATCGCCCGCGGCGATGCGGTCGATCGTCTCGACCCCGCGCACGGCGCCGATCCGGCAGGGCGTGCACTTGCCGCAGGATTCGACGGCGCAGAACTCCATCGCGAAACGCGCCATCTGCAGCATGTCGGCGCTGTCGTCGAACACGACCAGACCGGCATGGCCGATCAGCCCGCCCGCGGCATCGAAATCCTCGTATCCCATCGGCGTGTCGAACTTGCTGACGGGCATATAGGCGCCCAGCGGCCCGCCGACCTGCACGGCCTTGACCGGACGCCCGGTTGCGGTGCCGCCGCCGATGTCGTTGACGACCTCGCCCAGCGACATCCCGAAGGCGGTCTCGAACAGGCCGCCGCGCGCGACGTTGCCGGCGATCTGCAGGGTCACGGTGCCCCGCGACCGCCCCAGCCCGAAATCGGCATAGGCCTGCGCGCCCCGTTCGAAGATCACCGGGACGGTGGCCAGGCTGATGACGTTGTTGACGACCGTCGGCTTGCCCAGGAACCCCTCCAGCGCGGGCAGCGGGGGCTTGGCGCGCACCGTGCCGCGCTTGCCCTCCAGGCTGTTCAGCAGGCTGGTCTCCTCTCCGCAGACATAGGCGCCGGCGCCGACCCGCACCTGCATGTCGAAGGCCCGCCCCGAGCCCAGCACATCCGCACCCAGCATGCCGCGCTGGCGGGCGATAACGACCGCGCGTTCCAGCACGTCGATCGCCACGGGGTATTCCGACCGCATGTAGACATAGCCGCGCGTCGCCCCGACCCCCAGGGCGGCGATCGCCATCCCCTCGATCAGGGTGAAGGGATCGCCCTCCATGATCATCCGGTCGGCGAAGGTGCCGCTGTCGCCCTCGTCGGCATTGCAGACGATGTATTTCTGATCGGCGACCGCATCGGCCACGGTCTTCCACTTGATACCGGTCGGAAAGCCCGCGCCGCCGCGCCCGCGCAGCCCGCTGGCCGTGACCTCGGCCACGATGGCCGCGCCGTCCATGCCGATCGCGCGGCGCAGCCCCGCCAGACCGCCATGGCGTTCGTATTCGTCCAGGTCCAGCGGGTCGATCAGCCCGCAGCGCGCGAATGTCAGCCGCGTCTGGCGCGCGAAGAAGGGAATGTCCTCGACCCGGCCAAGGCAGGGCAACGTGCCATCCAGCAGCGCGCCCACATCGGCGGGCGTCACCGGGCCATAGGCCAGGCGCCGGCCGTCGGCCTCGATCTCGACCAGGGGCTCCAGCCAGACCATGCCGCGCGACCCGTTGCGCACGACCTGGGCATCCAGACCCCGCGCGGCGATCTGCTGCGTCAGGGCGTCGGCCACGGCATCGGCACCCAGCGCCTTGGCGGCGCTGTCCAGAGGAACAAAGATCCTCATCGTGCCGCCTCCAGCGCGGTGACCAGCCGGTCGCCGTCGACCCGCCCCATCAGCTGCCCGTCCAGCATCGCGGCCGGACCGCAGGCGCACAGGCCCAGGCAATAGACCGGCTCGACCGTCACGGCCCCGTCGGCGGTGGTCCCGTGCCAGTCCACGCCCAGCCGGTCCAGAACGCCCGCGGCCATCGCGGCGCCGCCCATCGACTGGCAGGCCTCGGCGCGGCAGATCTTCAGGATGTGACGTCCGGCGGGATGGTCGCGGAAATCGTGATAGAAGCTGATGACGCCATGCACCTCGGCCCGGCCCAGGTTCAGCACGTCGGCCAGCACCGGCACGGCGGCCTGCGGCACGTGCCCCCATTCCGCCTGGATCGCATGCAGCATCGGCAGCAGCGGCCCCTCCAGCGCGGTCAGGGGGGTGACGACATCGCGGATCTCGTCCGCGGTCGGGGCTGGCGCGTCGTTCAGCATGGCTGGCCTTTCAGATATCCGTTCCCCAGAAGACAGCGGGGATCATCTGAAATCAATATCGCAGTTCCGTTGAACGATAGAGCGTTTCTATCAAACCATGCGCCGCGCCTCGCTCAGCAGCGCCTCCAGAACCGGGGTATGCGGCTCTCTCCAAGGGGCGATCAGGCCCACGGCGTGGCCCGGTGCCGACCCCTCCAGCGCGATCAGGCGCAAGGGTTTGCCCTGCGCCAGGAAACCGGCGATATCCTCGGGAAGGATGGTCAGCCAGCCACCCGCCATCACATGCGAAACCAGCACCACGGTCGAATTCGATTCCACCGTGGCTTGCGGCACCACACCAGCGGCGGTCAGGGTGCGGTTGATGATGCGGCGGTTCTGCATGTCCTGGGACAGAAGGCACAGCCGCTGCCCGTCCAGATCAGACCACGCGACCTGCGCCTGCGCCGCCAGCGGGTGATCCTGATGCGCGACCAGCAGATAGCGTTCGTCGTACAACGGCACGCTGCTGACACGGCCCAGCGGTTCGTTGTCCAGATACGAGATGCCTGCATCCACCTCCAGGTCGTCGATCATCTGCAAAATCTCGGCCGAGGTGCGCGACAGGATGGTGAAGCCCACGTTCGGATGCGCCGCCCCGAACCGGGCGCTGATCCGTGCGGCCCAGGTCAGCGCGGTGGGAATGACCGCGATACGCAGCCGGCCCGACAGGCCGTGGCGGACGGCCCGCATCTCGTCGCGCAGCTGGCGGGTATCGCCCACGATGCGCCGTGCCCAGACCAGGGCCTGCTGCCCCTCGGGTGTCAGCCCGCCATAGCGCGATCCGCGAAAGATCAGCAGGACGCCCAGGCTCTCCTCCAACTGCTTGATCCCGGCGGACAGGGTGGGCTGGGTCACGCCGATGGTCGCGGCGGCGCGGCCAAAATGGCCCTCCTTCGCCACGGCCAGGAACATCTCCAGCTTGTCGATCATGCGTGGTCCCCCTTTGGCCGCCATCAGGCGCGTCCGGGCGGGCGCGGTCAAGGACTTGCCGCGCGGGCCGTCGCGGGTCAGGGTCGGCGCATGACCGATATCCTGCTGATCCACGGAGCATGGCACGGCGGCTGGTGCTGGGACCGGACCGCGGCCCTGCTGCGGGCGCAAGGCTGGCGCGTGGCCTGTCCCGATGTCGCGGGCGACACCTTGGCCGCCTGCGCCGCGGCCCTGCCCTGGGCGCCGGTGGTGGTGGGTCATTCCCTGGGCGGCATGCTGGCCGAGGCGATGGACCCGGCCCCGCGGGTGCTGATCCACCTGTGTTCCTATCTGCCGCTGCCGGGCGACAGCGTGGCGTCTCTGGACCGGCTGATCCCCGCGCCGCCCCGGAACTGGCCGCGCGACGACCTGGGGCGGCTGGTTCTGCCACCGGACGCCGCACGGGCGATGCTGTATGACAACTGCGCCGACGCCGACCTGTCCCGCCTGCGGCCCCAGCCGGTCGGCCCGCTGCGCGACACGCTGCCGGGCCCGCGCAAGCAGACCACCCGCCACTATGTCCTGTGCGACCGGGACCGCGCCATCCTGCCTGCCGCGCAGCGCGCGATGCTGGACCGCGCGCCGGTCGATCACCTGCACCACCGGCCCTGGGGGCATTCGCCCTTTCAGTCCGACCCGCAGGCTCTGGCCGACCTGATCGACGCGATCGCGCGCTAGGGCGCGGGGACGGCCACCACGGCCAGGCAGTCGCCGGTCTGCACCAGCCCCGGAAAGTGCCGCGCAGCCAGCAGGCCGGGGCGGTTCGCGCAGACCGTCACGGGCGCGATGCCGGTGCGATCCACGGGCCAGATGCAGGCCAGCGGCTGCCCCTCGGCCACGTCCTGACCCAGATCGACCAAAGGGTGCAGCAGCCCGCCCTGGGGCGCAAAGTGGAAGCAGGCATCGTCGGGCATGTCCAGCATGCGACTGTCGTCCACCCCCTCGACCGGGCCGGACAGGATGCCCGCATGGCGCAGCACGTTGCGGGCCCCGCGCAGCGCGATGGAGACGGTCGCCGCAGTGGCCGTGCCGCCGCCGCCCAGTTCCGTGGTGACGAAGACCTTGCCCTGCTGTTCCACGGTCGTGTCAAACATGCCCACCGCGTCGATTTCCCGCATCATCATCGACCAGGGCGCGCCAAAGGCCCGCATCGCGGCCACGCAGGCCGCCTGCTGATCCGCGTCGTCCAGGTAATGCGCCGCGGCATAGGGCAGAAAGTCCAGCGTCTTGCCCCCCGAATGGTAATCCAGCACCAGGTCGGCGGCGGGCACCAGGACCGTCGCCAGGTAATCCGCGATCTTCTGCGTGACCGAACCGTCGGGGCGCCCAGGAAAGGCGCGGTTCATGTTCACTCCGTCGATGGGGCTGACCCGCGTGCCCGCCGCGACCGCGGGTGCGTTCATCGCGGGCAGGATGATCACGCGGCCCATCACCTGCGCGGGCTCCAGCTCCCATGCCAGCTGCTGCAGCGCCAGGGGGCCTTCGTATTCGTCGCCGTGATTGCCCCCGGTCAGCAGCGCGGTGGGCCCGTCGCCGCCACGGATCACCGTCAGCGGGATCATCACGCTGCCCCAGGCGCTGTCGTTGCGGCTATAGGGCAGGCGCAGAAAGCCGTGATGCTTGCCCGGCGCGTCCAGCGGGATGGTGGGCGTGATCGCGGTCATCCCTTCACCAGCATCCGGCGCGGCAGGGTGCAGAACAGGTCGGGGGCGCCATCGGTGATGATGATCGATTCCGTCGTCTCGTACCCCCAGTCGTCCATCCACAGCCCGGTCATGAAATGAAACGTCATGCCCGGCTTCAGCACGGTCTTGTCGCCCCGGCGCAGCGACATGGTGCGTTCGCCCCAGTCGGGCGGATAGGACAGGCCGATCGGGTATCCGGTGCGGTTGTCCTTGACGATGCCGTGGCGGTCCAGCACCCGGAAGAAGGCGTTGGCGACATCCTCGCAGGTGTTGCCGGCGCGGGCGGTTTCCAGCCCCTCGTCCATGCCCTCCAGGACGGCCTTCTCGGCCTCCAGCATGGCGTCGGGGGGCGTGCCCAGAAAGATCGTGCGCGACAGCGGCACGTGATAGCGCTGATAGCAGCCGGCGATTTCGAAGAAGGTGCCCTCCTCGGGCTTCATCGGCTGGTCGTCCCAGGTCAGGTGCGGCGCGCCCGCATCCGGCCCCGACGGCAGCAGCGGCACGATGGCCGGATAGTCGCCGCCATGCCCCGACCATTCGTCATAGCGCAGGCCCGCGTCATAGATCTCGGCCACCAGGTCGCATTTGCGCATGCCGACCTCGACCTTGTCGGCGATGCGGCGGTGCATGCGCTCGACGATGCGCGCGGCCTTGCGCATGTATTCCAGTTCCTTCTCGGTCTTGACGGCGCGCTGCCAGTTGACCAGCGACGCGGCATCCGTCAGCCGCGCATCGGGCAGGCCCGTTGCCAGGCAGGCATGGGCCTTGGCCGAATACCAGTAGTTGTCCATCTCGACCCCGATGGTGCCCCGGTTCCAGCCCAGATCGGTCAGACGGGCGGCCAGGTATTCCATCGGGTGACGCTCGGTCGATTGGACGTAATGGTCGGGATAGCCGATGATTGCGTCCTCGGGCATCCAGACGGTACGCAGCGCGCCCTGCGCGTCCTGCCCGCGCCCGAACCAGACGGGCGGGCCCGACGGCCCGACGATCACGCATTGATGCACATAGAACGACCAGCCGTCATAGCCGGTCAGCCAGGCCATGTTGGACGGGTCGCTGACGATCAGCGCGTCCAGGCCCTGGCGCGCCATGCGGGCGCGGGTGCCGGCCAGACGGGCCTCGTATTCCTCGGTCGCGAAACGTTCGGGCGTGCGTTGCAGTTCAGGCATGGGACGGACCTTGCGTCGGGGGGTGAATTACCAGCTGCGGGTGCGGAACAGCGCGCCCGGCCCGCGACCCGGGATGCGCGCGCGGTCCAGCATCGCCCAGAACAGCGCCTGGTTCGAGGTGACCACCGGTTTGCCCAGCAGCCCCTCCAGCGTGTCGATCAGGTCCAGCGCGGGCAGCGCGGTGCAGGACATGAACAGCGCCTGCGCGTCGGGGTGGTCGCTGGCCAGCGCCATCTCGGTGATCTCGGTCGGGTTCAGCATAGCCATGTCGCGGTCGTCGGCATGACCCATCGACGACCGGCGGACGACATCGATGCCATTGGACGCGAAATGATCGCCGACCAGTTCGGTCGTCGCCGCCAGATAGGGCGTCATCAGCGCGACCCGCGCCACGCCCAGCGCCGCGAACGCCCGCAGCGCCGCGCCCGCGGGCGNGGTCACCGGCGCGCGACCCCCGGCCAGCGCATCCATCGTATCGCCCAGCACCGCCGCGGCGGAGGTGCAGCCGAAGCCGATGCCCGACAGCGCCACGCCCGGCACCAGCAGGTCCACCGCGTCACGCAGGCGCGGGCCGGTGGCGCGCAGGTTGTCCTCGGTCGTGGGGTTGTCAAAGGCGATGCGCGTGACGTGCAGCCGGGTTCCGGGCGGCATCAGGCTGGCCGCGTCACCCTCGATCGTCAGGTCGGTGGCCAGGGCCACCAGCCCGAACCGGTTCAGATTGTCCTGCATGCGGCTCCCCTTACCCGTCGATGGACAGGTCGCGCAGGAACAACGCGATCTGCGGGAAAAAGATCAGCAGGACCGATACCGTCAGCAGCATGATCACGAAGGGCGGCGTGCCGCGGATGACCTCCCAATAGGGCCGGCGGAACACCGCGATGGCCGTGAAGATGTCGCAGCCGAAGGGCGGTGTGGCGCTGCCGATGGCGACCTGCAGGGTGATGATCGTGCCGACCAGCACCGGGTCCAGCCCCGTCGCCTGCACCACCGGCGCAAAGATCGGCACCAGCACCAGGATCACCACGATCGGGTCGACGAACATGCAGCCGATGAAGAACGCGATGGAGATGGTGAACAGCACGCCATAGGGGCCCATGCCGTCGATGCCGATGCCGGCCAGTATCTCCTGCGGGATCTGGGCGAAGCTGATGACATAGCTGAAGGCCGCGCCGGCGCCGACCAGGATGAACACCACCGCGGTGATCAGCCCGGTCGATTTGGCGGTCGCGAACAGCTGGCGGGGCGACACCTGCCGAAAGACCAGCATTTCCAGCACCAGGGCATAGAGGACGCAGGCGGCCGCGGCCTCGGTCGGAGAGAAGACCCCGCCATAGATGCCGCCGATGATCAGCACCGGAAAGCCCATCGGCCAAATGGCACGGCGCACGGCGCGCAGCCGGTCGGGCCAGGGCATGCGCGGTTCCGTCGGCACGTCGTGGCGCACCGCATAGACATAAGAGTAGATCGAGAACATCACCAGGATCAGCAACCCCGGCCCGATCCCCGCCAGGAACAGCTCCGCGATGGATGTCCCCGATACCACGCCATAGATGATCATGCCGATCGACGGCGGGATCAGGAAGGCGATGTCGGATGCGTTGATGATCAGCGCCAGCGTGAAGCGGTCGCTGTAGCCCGCCTTGAGCAGGCGCGGCCGCATCGGGCCGCCCACCGCAACAACCGTGGCCTGCGTCGACCCCGACACGGCGCCGAACATGGTGCAGGCCCCCGCGGTCGAGATGGCCAGCCCGCCCTTGACGTGGCCCAGAAAGGCCATGACCACGTCGATCAGGCGGCCCGCGGACTGGCCGCGGGTCATGATCTCGGCCGCGAAGATGAACATCGGCACGGCGATCAGGCTGGCGGGCTGGATGCCCGCGATGACCTGCTGGACCAGCGTCTCAAGGTGGCCGATGCCGCCGAAGATCGCGACGAAGCCCACGACCGACGCGACGATCAGCGGGACCATCATCGGAAAGCCCAGCAACAGCAGCACGATCATCGTGCCAAGGATGGCGGTGGTCATGCGTCGGCGTCCTTCTGCGGCAGGTCGTACCCGTCGCGCACGGCGGTCGACAGCCAGATGTCGGGGTCCCTGAGGTTCTTCAGCGCGGTCAGCGCGTATTGCAGGCCGGTCAGGAAGAAGCCGGCGGGAACCCAGACGATGATCCACCATTGCGGGATGCGCAGCGCGGGCAGAACCCTGCCCCGGCCCGCCTGGCTCATGACATAGGACAGCGCGAACCACGCCAGCACCAGCAGCAGCACCGCCGTCAGCGCCGAGATCGCCACCAGCATCGCCTTGCGCGCCCTGGGCGGCAGCGCGTCGGTGATGGCCGACATGCGGATGTGGCGCCCGTGCCGCGCGGCATAGGAAATGCCGGCGAAGGTCACCAGGACGATCAGGGCCTGGTTGACCTCCTCGGCGAAATAGAGCGAGCGGCCAAAGACGAAGCGGCCGACGACATTGGCGACGGTGTTGAACGCCATCGCCAGCACGCCGATCGCCAGGGCCACGGCCTCCAGCCGGGCGATGGCGCGGTCGGCCACGCCCAGGACGCCGGGCAGACCGGATTCGTACAGCGCATCGTCGATGTCGTCCTGCGCCTGCGTCGCCTCGGCCGCGGCAAGGATGTCCGGGTCGTCGGCCGGGCCTGGGGGCCGGTCACCTTTTGTCTCTGGCGTCATGGCCACCTGTCCATCATCGTTCGCTTAGGCGCCCCGCCCCGCAGGACGGGACGGGGCACCGGGATCAGCCCTGGGCCGCGGCGGACAGGTCCGCCTTCATCTGGTCCAGGACCTCCTGGGCGCGGGGACCGCCGATCTCCAGGAAGGTCTCCTCGACCTGGGCGGCGGTGTCGCGGAAAGGCGCGCGCTGCTCCTCGGTCAGGGTGGTCACGGTCACTTCGGGGCGGTCGGCAGTGATCTTTTCCAGCGACGCCTCGGTCAGGCCCTGCTGATATTCGATGATGTGGTCGAACGCCGTCTTGGCCGCGTCGCGGACCACCTGCTGGTCCTCGGGGGACAGGCCCTCGAAGAACTCCTGGTTGGCCATCAGCGCTGTGGTGAAGTTGTTGTGGCCTAGCCGGGTGATGTGGTCCTGGACCTCGTACATCCGGGTGGATTCGATGAAGAAGGCCGGATTCTCCTGTGCATCGACGATGCCGGTCTGCAGGCCGCCATAAACCTCGCCCCAAGGCAGCGGCGTCGGCGTGGCGCCGAAAGCCTGATAGCTGCTGACCAGCAGCGGGTTGGTCATCACCCGCACCTTGACGTCGTCGAAATCGGCCGGCGCCGCGATGGGCCGGTTCGATGTGACCATCACCTCGCCCTCGGGGTACATGCTCAGCAGCTCCAGCCCCTGCTGGGCATACAGCTCGGGGAAGATCGTGTTGATCGCCTCGGAATTGCGGAAGAAGGCGAACAGCTGGTCGTCATCCTCGGGCAGCAGATAAGGCACGAAGAACACCTGCGCCTCGGGGATCAGCGATCCGGTGAAGCCGGGCGACTGGTTCACGAACTGCAGGATGCCCGATTGGGTCTGTTCCATGATGTTGTCGGATTCGCCTAGCGTGCCAAAGGGGAACAACTGGACCTCGTGGTCGGAATTGGCCTCGACCTCCTCCTTGAACTTCTGGGCATAGACGCCCTGGACCTCGTCCAGCGCCTCCTCGAAGGCATAGCGCCAGGTGTCGGCCATGGCGGCCCCCGATCCCAGGATCAGGGCGGTCAGGCTAGCGGTGGCAAGGCGGAATGCGGGGCGGGTGGTGATGGTCATGATACCTCCTGTTGGGGCGGGCCCTGCGCGCGGATCGCACGGGCCCTTCTGCGGCAGGATTCGGACCTTTCGGACCGTTCCGATTGGACCCGATGGTTCGGGACAAGCGGAATCCAAGTCAATTGATGTATTAAATCATGACAATTCTGACCGCGAGAGTCAAACAGGTCGCCCGATTTTCCTGCCCTCAGCCCGGAAGAACTGCCGAGACGATGCGCAGCGCCTGTTCAAGATCGCGCGTCGTGGCCCCGCCCAGCGACACGCGCAGCGCCGGCCCCTGGGGCAGGATCGCAAAGCCCGCGCCGGGCGCCAGCGCGACCTGGTGGGACAGCGCGGTGGCCAGGGCCGCGCCTTCGTCGATGCCAGGGTCCAGCGGCATCCAGCGGTGCAAACCGTGCAGGAACCCCTGCGCACGCTGGCCCAGGACGCGCACCGCCAGCCGGTTCCTTGCGGCCAGTTCGCTGCGCTGCGCCGCCAGCAGCGCGTCGGCCGTGCCGCCGGTGATCCAGTCATGCGCGATCTCGGCGATCAGGGGCGTGGCCATCCAGGCCATCGACAGGTGCCGGTTCAGCGCGGCCTCTGCCATTTTTTCGGGCATCGCCAGAAAACCCAGGCGCAGCCCCGGCGACAGGCATTTCGACAAGCCCGTGAAATAGAAGCTGCGCTCCGGCGCGAATCCCGACAGGGCGGGCGGGCGGCGCGGCGGCATCGGCCCCGTGGGGTCGCTTTCCAGGATCATCAGCCCGGCTTGGGTCGCGGCGCGGGCCAGGGCCTCGCGCCGGTCTCGGTCCATCACCCGCGCCCGCGGCCCCCCGCCCGAGGGCAGCAGGAACACCGCCTTCATCCGCCCGCCCGCCGCCCGCGCGGCCCGGATCAGCGCGTCGGGGTCCATGCCGTGTTCGTCGTCTGGGATGCCCTGCAGGCGCAGGTGCAGATGCTGGGCCGCGGGCCGCAGCGTGTGGCAGGTGGCGGATTCGGTCGCGATGATGTCCCCGGGCAGCGCCACGCATTGCAGCGCCACGAACATCGCGGGCGTGGTCCCGTTGGTGATCAGGATCCGCTGCGCCGGGACCACCATCCCGCAGCGCGCCAGCCACGCCGCAGCCATGCCGCCATACAGCGACATCGTCTGGCGCGGACGGAAGGACAGCATCGCCGGGTCGGGCAGACGGTCCGACAGGCGCAGCAACGTCTCGCTCCAGGCCGTGCGGATCTGGGGCAGCGCCACGGGCGTCATCATCGACAGGTCGATCGGTGGGCGGTCGGTGGGCGCGCGGAACCACGGCACCTCGATCGTCTCGCGCGGGCCGGATCGCACGAAGCTGCCGCGCCCGACCTCTCCCGAGATCAGGTCGGCGCGGATCAGCTCCTCGTACGCGCGGCTGACGGTCTGGACGCTGACGCCCAGCTGCCAGGCCAGGTCGCGATGCGGCGGCAGGCGCGTGCCGGGCGGCAGGCTGCCCGCGTCGATCGCCGCGGCGATACCCTGGGCCAGGCTGCGATAGGCGGGGCGGGTGATGTCGGTGCGTCTCAGGGGCCAGTGGGACATGGGATGCAGGATCGCCCGCCGCGCGCGGATTGACAAGCGGGCCACACGGGGGAACATGCGCGCCATGATCCCGCCCCGCAGCCTGCGCCTGGACGACCGCGACATCGCCATCCTGGCGGTGCTGTCGCGCGAGGGACGCATCACCAAGACCGACCTGGCCGCCCGCGTGAACCTGTCGCCCACCCCCTGCTGGGACCGGATGCGGCGGCTGGAACAGGCGGGCCTGATCCGGGGATACCGCGCCCAGATCGACCTTGCCGCCCTGGGGCCGCATGTGCAGGTCTTCGTCACGGTCGAACTGGACCAGCACCGCAGCGAAAGCTTTCAGCGGTTCGAGGCGGTGATCGCGCGCATGGACGCCGTCACCGGCTGCTGGGCGATCGGCGGGGGGTTCGATTACCTGATGTCGGTGATCGCCCCCGACGTGGCGGCGTTCCAAGGGGTCATGGACGGGCTGCTGGACAGCGGCGCGGGTGTCAGGCGCTATTTCAGCTATATCGTGACCAAGCCGGTCAAGGATCAGCCCGCCCTGGGCGCCATGCTGGAACATCATCGGCTTGAGGGCTGAAGTTCAGGGATTTCCTCGGACAGGACCCATCGGATCAGAGAAATCTTCGGGCCCCACCGCCCTATCCTGCCCCCAGCAGGAACAGGAGCGATGATGCTGACGAATGACGAACTGGCCCGTTGGGACCGCGAGAGCTTTTTCCACCCCTCGACCCATCTGGGGCAATTCGCGCGGGGCGAGGCGCCGCAGCGCATCGTCACCGGGGGCGAGGGCTGTCACATCACCGACCGCGACGGCAACCGCCTGCTGGACGCCTTCGCGGGCCTCTATTGCGTGAACGTGGGCTATGGCCGCCCCGAAATCGCGCAGGCCATCGCCGATCAGGCGCATCAGCTGGCCTATTACCACGCCTATGCCGGCCACGGGTCCGAGGCCGCGATCACGCTGGCGCAGATGGTCATGGACCGCGCGCCCCAGGGCATGGCGCGGGTCTATTTCGGCCTGTCGGGGTCGGATGCGAACGAGACGAACATCAAGCTGGTCTGGTACTACAACAACATCCTGGGCCGCCCGAAGAAGAAGAAGATCATCAGCCGGTGGCGCGGCTATCACGGGTCGGGCCTGATGACCGGATCGCTGACAGGGTTGCAGCTGTTTCACGCCAAGTTCGACCTGCCGCTGGACCAGGTGATCCATACCGAGGCGCCGTACTATTTCCGCCGCCCCGACGCGGCCCTGTCGGAGGCGGACTTCGTCGGCCATTGCGTGGCACAGCTGGAGGCGCTGATCGCGGAACACGGCGCCGACACCATCGCGGCCTTCATCGGAGAGCCGGTGCTGGGCACGGGGGGCATCGTGCCGCCGCCCGCGGGTTACTGGCCCGCCATCCAGGAGGTTCTGGACCGCCACGACATCCTGCTGATCGCGGATGAGGTGGTGACGGGCTTTGGCCGGTTGGGAACGATGTTCGGGTCGGACCATTACGGCATGCGCCCCGACCTGATCACCAGCGCCAAGGGCCTGACCAGCGCCTATGCGCCCCTGTCGGCCAGCATCGTGGGGCAGCGCGTCTGGGACGTGCTGGCGCGCGGCACGGACGAGAACGGCGTGATGGGGCATGGCTGGACCTATTCCGCCCATCCCATCGGCGCGGCGGCCGGGGTGGCGAACCTGAAGCTGATCGACAGCCTGGGGCTGGTCGGGAATGCGGGCACCGTCGGCGCCTATCTGAACGCGCGGATGCAAGCGGCCCTGGGCGATCACCCCCATGTCGGAGAGGTGCGCGGCGAAGGGATGCTGTGCGCCGTGGAACTGGTCGCGGACCGCGATGCCCGGCGCTTTTTCGACGTGTCCGAAGGCAAGGGCGCAAAGGTCGTGGCGGCGATGCTGAAGCGCGGCGTGATCGCGCGGGCAATGCCGCAGGGCGACATCCTGGGCTTTGCCCCGCCCCTGTGCCTGACGCGCGAGGAGGCCGACCGGATCGTCGCCGTCACGACCGAGGCGGTCGGCGAAGTGTTGGGCTGAATTGCGTCCCGCGACAGCGGGGGGATTTCACATCCCCCCGCACCGTGGCGTCGTGCGGCCGCCCTGGTGGCGGCGGGCTAATCTGTTCTGGCAGGTCGATGTCGCGCAAAAGGCCCGGCGCGGGAACCTGTCTGGACGGCGCCAGATCGCGCAGCAGCCGACCCGCGCCCTGATCCCCGGTCAGCTGCGCCAGCCGGGGCAGCCAGTCGCGCGGAAAGCAGGCGGGGGGCAGGGACGCGATGCCGTCATGGCTGCAGGACGGCAGACCATCCGCGGCCAGGCTGACGATCTGCGTCAGATGCGCCGCAGTGACGTCGGGCATGTCGCCCAGCGCGATCAGCAGGCGGTCAGGAGTGCCGGCCGCGGACAGGCCCGCGCGCAGGCTGTCGGACTGCTGGCCCTGCGCGATCAGGACGATGCGGAAACCATCCAGCAACGGTGCCAGTGCGGGATTGGCGATGACGGCGATGCGGTCGTCCAAGGGAATGGCCCGCATCGCCTGCGCGGCATGCGCCACAAGCGGCATCCCCGCAACCGTCGCCAGCAGCTTGTCCGACGGACCGAAACGGCGCGAGGCGCCAGCCGCCAGCAGCAGGCCGGTGCAGGTCACGCTGTCAGCACCTCGTAGGCGGCCAGGATCTGGGTCAGGGCCGAGGCCCCGATCAGGCGCGGATCGCGGGCCGGGCTGACGACGCCGATGGGCCCGGTGATCCGGTCCAGCGCCGCCAGGTCGAACCCCTGTTCGGTCAGGGCCGCCAGCCGCGCCGCCTGCGCCCGCCGCGACCCCAGCGCGCCGATGTAGAACGCCTCTGACCGCAGTGCGCGGGCCAGCGCGGGCAGTTCACGATCGTGGTCGTGAAACAGCGTCACCACGGCGGTATGCGCGTCCGGCGTCGCGTCCTGTCCCATCACGGGCATGTCCATCGCCGTGACCAAGGTGGTGAGGGCCTGCGCCTCGTCCCCCTCTCCGTGGATCTGGAACGCGGGAGGCGGCGGCAGGACCAGGGAAAAGTCGTCAGGGTCGGGATCGCCCGCGCGGCAGGGCGCACCGGTGCGCAGGTTCAGGCACCATCTGCCGGTCCGCCGGCGGATGCGGTCGTCCCAGATGGCGCCCAGCCAGTCGGGGTCGGGCTTATGGATCAGCGCGATCTGCACCGTGCCGCCGCAGGGCAGCGGCAGATCGACGGGGCCGCCCACGCCATAGGTCAGCCGCGTCACCGGGCCGGGCGCGTCCAGATGCGCCGCAATGTCCGCATCGATGCAGCCCGCGCCAAGACGGCCCACGCGACCGCCATCGGGCCACAGCGCCATCATCGCACCGGGGCGGCGGGGAAAGCCGCCCTTGGCATCGGTCAGCATGGCCAGCGACCCGCCGGGACGGCGCAGCAGCGCCTTGACGGGACAGTCGGCGGTGGCGGTGATGGGGGCGGAAATCGACATGGCGCAGTCTTTCGGCAATCGGTGCTGGCAGCCTAACGCAGTCGGCCCGATTTGGATGCCGAAAAAGCGACCAGGATGGTCATTCCGGACAGGGTTGTCCGGCTGCCCCCCATTTCAGCACGTCGTCGATATGCGCCTGCAGGCCGAAGGGCGCGGGTTCGCGGCCACCGCCGGGCGCGAAACCCCAGGCGACAAAGCCGCCGTGGCTGGCATCGTCGCGCAGGTGTTCGGCCAGTGCGACCCAGTCGCGCCCGCCGTTCCGCTGCGGGTCGCGCAGCTGGCGGCACAGGGCGGGACCGTCCAGGCCGAACCATGCCATCTCGACCGGGGGCAGCTGCCAGGGGATCATCGCGTTCGGTGCCTGATGCGGATCCGATTCCAGCGTCGAAGCGGTGACGTGGCAGGTGGCGCAGGGCAGCGTCTCGACCCCCATGCGGCTGTCGCCGCCGCTGACATGCATGCCGTGCGGGCGGGGTTCGGGATATTCGGGGCCGGACCACATGGGCAGGTGATCGGGCCCGACATGGCAGTTGGCGCAGCGCGGATGCGACACGACCTGCCGCACGCGGTCCCATGCCGCCAGACCGTCGGCGGTGCTGACCGATCCCGCCGCAGGCGGAGCGACGATCGAGGGCATGACACCCTCGGCCCAGGCCGGGCCGGTCATCAGCAGCAGGGCCAGCAGACGCATCATGCGAACCGCACCCCCCGGGCAAAGGGCAGGTCGCGCAGGCGCAGGCCCGTCGCGGCGAAGATCGCATTGCCCAAGGCCGCGGCGGCGGGCGGAACGCCGGGTTCGCCCAGACCCCGCAGGGGGCCGTTCTCCAGCAGGCGGACCTGAACGGCGGGGGCCTGGTGCATGCGCAACCCCTCGTAGGCATGGAAATTGGTCTGATCGGGGCGGTGGTCGCGATAGGTCAGTTCGCAGTTCATCGCATGGCCCAGCCCGAACAGCATGCCGCCCGACAGCTGCGCATCGGCGTTCACCGGGTCCAGCATGATGCCCACATCGGCCACGGCAAAGGCCTGGGTCAGGCGGATGCCCTGCGGTGTGTCCTGAACCTCGACCACCTGGGCGCAGGGCACGCCGAAGGACAGGCAGAACGCCACCCCTCGCCCGCGCCCCTGTCCCGCGTCGCGGCCGGTCCAGCCCGACAGGTCGCGGACCCCCTCCAGCACCGCGCGCGACGGGGCGTGGTCGCACAGACGCAGCAACCCCTCCAGCGGGTCGATGCCGGCCTGCGCGAACATCTCGTCCAGGGCGGTGCCCAGGAAGAAGCCGTTCGACGATGCGCCCACCGACCGCCAGCTGCTGACCGGCACCGATTCGGGCGCGCGCAGGCCCGTCACGCGGAAATGCGGGACCGCGAAGGGCTGGTCCCATGCGCCGGTGGTGATGCTGAGGTCAGGTCCGGGCGGCGCGCTGGCCACGCGCCCGAACCAGGAGGCGATGACCGATGGGCTGGCCACCGCCAGGTCCAGCGCCTGCACGCCATCGCCGGTCACGCGGCCCCGGACGCGGGCGATCTGCGCGGGGCGGGGCTGGTCATGGGCGAAATCCTCCTCGCGCGACCAGGTCAGCTTGACCGGACGACCGGGGACGGCCATCGCGATCTGGACAGCCTGGGCGATGAAGTCGATCTCCAGCCGGCGGCCGAAGCTGCCGCCGATCATCTGGTTCTCCAGCCGGATCGCGGTCTTGGGCAGACCGGTCAGGGCGGCGGCGCGGGCGACCGCGAAATCGGGGACCTGCGTGCCGGCCCAGATGGTGCAGGCATCGTCCGTCACCAGCACGGTGGCGTTCATCGGCTCCAACGGCGCATGGGCCAGGAAGGGCACGCGGTATTCGGCGGTGGAATCACCGGGGCCGATGGCCGCATCCACGTCGCCATCGTCTCGCTTGCGGCTGTCGATGTCGCCCGCGTCATGGGCGGCCTGCAGCGCGGCCCAGATCGCCTGCTGATCGCCCGCCGTATCGGGGGCCGCAAATTCGACGTACAGCGCCTGCGCGGCGCGCATCGCGGACCAGGTGTCGCGCGCCAGAACCGCGACGCCCCCGGTGATCGGCAGCACCCGCAGGACGCCGGGCAGGCCTTCGGCCGCGACGGGGTCCAGCCGTGCGACCGTCCCGCCCCAGGGCGCCATCCGCACCGTCGCGTGCAGCATGTCGGGCAGGACCAGATCGATCCCATAGACCTGCGTGCCGGTCGATTTCGCGACCACGTCGGCGCGCGACATCGGCTTGCCCAGCCAGCGCCACTGCGACCGGTCGCGCAGCACGACCTGGGTCACGGGGGGCATCGCGGCGGCGTCGCGGGCCAGGTCGGGATAGGGGATGCGCGTGCCGTCGGGCAGGATCACCGCGCCCTCCGCGGTGTCCAGATCGGCGCGGTCCAGCCCGTGGCGCAAGGCGGCGGCCTGCTTCAGCGTCTCGCGCGCGACGGCGCCCGCCTGGCGCAGCTTGTCGAAGCCGTCGGTGGTCGAGCTGGACCCGCCGGTCATCTGCCAGCCCAGCAGGCGCGCGGGAATGTCGGCGGCGCCCCGCGCGGTTTCGGCCAGCCAACCGGTATCTGTCGGCGCAAAGGGCATGAAATCCGCGATCAACGCGCGGTTATAGTACGTGGCGCTGACTGGGCCTGGCACGATGCGGGCAGTGGCGGGGNCGATGTCCAATTCCTCGGCGATCAGGGCGGCCTGCAGCCAGCGGGCGCCCTGCCCCTTGTCGGCGCGCGGCGCGACCAGCGTGACGCCATCCACGTCGATCAAGACATAGGGGTTCAGCGCGCCTGCATCCGTCCCCGCAAAGGGATCCGGCAGCGGGCGCGCATAGCGCCAGGCGCCAAAGGCCACGCCCCCGGCCACGGCGACCGACCCGATCAGGAAACCCCGCCGCGCGATGCGCCCCGCACGCGACATCAGGCAGACCCGATGCGGATCGCTGCCGACCGGATCGCCGCGCGGATGCGGGGATAGGTCGCGCAGCGGCACAGGTTGCCCGACATCGCGTGGTCGATGTCCGCGTCTGACGGGTCTGCATTCAGCGCCAGCAGGGACGCGGCCTGCATGATCTGGCCGGACTGGCAATAGCCGCATTGGGCGACCTGCTGTTCGATCCAGGCGGCCTGGACCGGGTGCGGGTCGTCGGGCGTGCCCAGCCCCTCGATCGTGGTGACCTCTCCGGCCACGTCGGCCAGGCGGATCTGGCAGGCGCGCACCGCCATGCCGTCCATGTGCACCGTGCAGGCCCCGCATTGCGCGATGCCGCAGCCGTATTTCGTGCCGGTCAGGTCCAGCAGATCGCGCAGCGCCCACAGCAGCGGCATCTGCGGGTCGGCGTCCAGGTCATGGGTGTTTCCGTTGACGATCAGTCGCATGGACGCAATCTGCCGCAGCCCGCCGCGTCGCGCAAGCGGGCGCATCCATGGCAAAAGGCCGCCAATCCTTGCGGATGGCGGCCCCTGCGCAGTCGGACAGACAGATCTTACTTGATCTTGCCTTCCTTGTATTCGACGTGCTGACGCACGACCGGGTCGTATTTCCGGACGGACATCTTTTCGGTCATCGTGCGGGCATTCTTCTTGGTCACATAGAAGTGGCCGGTGCCGGCGGTCGAGTTCAGCCGGATCTTGATGGTGGTCGGCTTCGCCATGGTTGTTGCTCCTGCTTCGGGGCAATCGCGCGCCGCAAACCCCGTGGAATTCTTATCGAAGCCGCCTTTTAGCCCCGCAGGTGGCGGAGTCAACCGCCAAAGCCGCGGATCGGCACGAAAACATGGGTCTTGGTCGCAGAAAACGGCGCGCCGACGATAAACGCCCTGCACCATGCGAAACGCCCCTGGCAGGAAGCCGAGGCGTTGGTCAGTCCGTCGATGTGGGGAAAGAAGTGGCAGCCCGTAGGGGAGTCGAACCCCTCTTTTCAGGTTGAAAACCTGACGTCCTAACCGATAGACGAACGGGCCACTTTCTGTCCGCTGCCAGTCTTCCCTAGCGGCGTGAGGCGGTGTTTAGGCAAAGCCGCGAGAGGCTGCAAGCCAAAAAAACGGACCTGCCCGAAAAAAATCGCACGCGGCCCTCAGGCCCCAAGAAATCCTGCGAAAATAAGCCACAAGGGCAAGGTCAGTGCCGCAAGGACAGTCTGCCAGGTGAAGATCGCGGCATAGAAATCGGCGTCCCCGCCCATCTGGCGCGCCAGAATATAGCCGACGGGCGCCCCCGGTGCGGCCGTGGCCAGCACGCCCGACGCGACCTGCCCCGCAGGCAGGCCGATGACCAGCGCGGCGGCCAAAAAGATCACCGGGCACAGCGCCAGCCGCAACCACACCCCCAGCCACAGCGCCGGGTCGCGCTGCCACAGGCGCGCGGGATCGATCCCTGCCCCCACCGCCAGAAGGCCTACGGCCAGCGCCCCCTGCCCCAGCCAGTCCAGCGGCGACAGCACGACCGCGGGCAGCGCGACGCCCGACAGGTTCAGCGCCAGCCCCGCCGCGCAGGACAGCACCATCGGGTTGCGGCCGATCTCGGCGCCGATGCGGGCCGTGGCCCCCGCGGGGCGCGGCCCGTCCGACAGCAGCGTCAGCGCCACGATGGCCGAGATGTTGAACGCCGGGATCAGGAACGCAAAGGCCACTGCCAGGTCGCCAAGCGCCTGCCCGCCCAGGCCCTGGGCCGCGACCGCCAGGATCAGCAGCGAATTGAACCGCAACGCGCCCTGGAACAGCGAGCTGCTGCGCGGCCCGGTCTGATCCCGGCGCGCGGCCCAGATCAGCGCCAGCGCCCCGGTCGCCGCAAAGGCCAGCGCCATCGCGCCCAGATAGGGGCCAAGCCGCCCCAGGGACAGCTCTGACCGATAGATCGACGTCAGCAGGATCGCGGGGAACAGCACGCGGTATCCCAACTGCTCGATTCCCGGCCAGCTGGCGGCGGGGATCAGCCCGCCCCGCCGCGCCAGATGGCCCAGCAGGACAAGGGCTATGACGGGGATGACGGCCAGGGCTGCTTGCATGAGGACCTTTCGGCCGTGCGTCTTGCGGCCTTTCGCGCGGGGTTGTAGACCCGCGGCCAACGAAAGGAAACGTCATGTCGATCACCGAGGATCAGGCCCGCAAGGTCGCCCATCTGGCGCGCATCGCGGTCGATGATGCCGCCCTGCCCGCCCTGGCGCGCGATCTGTCCGGCATCCTGCATTTCATGGACCAGCTGAACGAGGTCGATGTCGAGGGCGTGGAACCCATGACCGGCGTCACCCCCATGCGCCTGAAGCGGCGCGAGGATGTCGTGACCTCGGGCGGCATGGCCGACAAGATCCTGTCCAACGCCCCCGACGCCCGCGAGGGGTTCTTTGCCGTGCCGAAGGTGGTGGAATGACGAACGCGAACCGACTGACCATTGCCGACGCGCGCGACGCGCTGCGCGCAGGCGATCTGACCTCGGTCGAGCTGACCGATGCCTGCCTGGGCGCCATCGACGCCGCGGGCGCGCTGAACGCCTTCGTGCATCACACCCCCGACATGGCGCGCGACATGGCCCGCGCTGCCGATCAGCGCATCAAGGCGGGCGACGCCGCGCCGATGACCGGCATCCCGGTGGGCGTCAAGGACGTCTTCTGCGTCAAGGGCGTGCCGTCGCAGGCCGGCAGCCGCATCCTGCAGGGCTTCACCCCCGAATACGAATCGACCGTGACGCAGAACCTGTGGAACGCGGGCGCGGTGATGCTGGGCAAGCTGAACCAGGACGAATTCGCGATGGGTTCGACCAACGAATCCAGCTGCTATGGTCCGGCGGTGAACCCGTGGCGCGGGCCTGACGGCGCGCAGCTGACCCCGGGCGGCAGTTCCGGCGGGTCGGCCGCGGCCGTCGCGGCCGATCTGTGCCTGGGCGCGACCGGCACCGATACGGGCGGATCGATCCGCCAGCCCGCGGCCTTCACCGGCACGGTGGGGCTGAAGCCGACCTATGGCCGGGTCAGCCGGTGGGGCGTCATCGCCTACGCCTCCAGCCTGGACCAGGCGGGGCCGATGACGCGCACGGTGCGGGACGCCGCGATCATGCTGGGCGCGATGGCATCCGCCGATCCCCAGGACAGCACCTGCGCCGACCTGCCCGTCCCCGATTTCGAGGCCGCGCTGACCGGCGACATCCGTGGCAGGCGCATCGGCATCCCGCGTGAATACCGCGTGGATGGCATGCCCGACGCCATCGACGCCCTGTGGCGTCAGGGGGCCGAGATGCTGCGCGATGCGGGCGCCGAGATCGTCGACATCAGCCTGCCGCACACGAAATACGCCCTGCCCGCCTATTACGTGATCGCCCCGGCCGAGGCCTCGTCGAACCTGGCTCGCTATGACGGCGTGCGGTATGGCCACCGCGCCACCCTGGGCAAGGGCGACGGCATCACCGAGATGTACGAGAAGACCCGGGCCCAAGGCTTCGGCCCCGAGGTCCAGCGCCGGGTGATGATCGGCACCTATGTGCTGTCGGCGGGCTTCTATGACGCCTATTACAACCGCGCCCGCCGCGTGCGCGCGTTGATCAAGCGCGATTTCGACCAGGCCTTTTCGGCCGGCGTCGATTCGATCCYGGCGCCCGCGACGCCCTCGGCGGCCTTCCCGCTTGGCTCGGGCGACAAGGGCGATCCGGTGCAGATGTACCTGAACGACATCTTCACGGTGACGCTGAACCTGGCGGGCCTGCCCGGCATCGCGGTGCCGGTGGGACAGGACGCGCAGGGCCTGCCCCTGGGCCTGCAACTGATCGGCCGCCCCTTCGAGGAGGGCGATCTCTTGAACCAGGCGCAGGTGCTGGAACGCGCTGCGGGATTTGTGGCCAAGCCGGATCGCTGGTGGTAACGTCCGCGAAACGGACCGATGGAGGCGTCATGCGCGGCTGGTGGATGATCGGGGTGCTGGCGCTGGCCGGATGCGGGGAACATCGGGGCTGGAACCCGAACTATCAGTTCGAGGCCGACCGGTACGGCCAGTACCGCACCGCGCGCGAGGCGGCGCTAGTCACCGGCACCACCCCGGCCGCGACGATCCCCATCGCCCTGCCGGTCCAGGCGCCCACCGGGGCGCAGATCGCGGGCTCGGACCCCGTGCCGATCCCGCCCACGATGGGCCTGCGCATCCGCCGACCCGCGCCATAGGGCGACCGTGACCGCCTTTCCCAGTCCGAATCACGGCGACCGCCGCGGGCAGGTGCCGTCGCTGATCGTGATCCACTATACCGGCATGGCGGACGGCCCGTCGGCACGCGCGCGGCTGTGCGATGCCGCGGCCGAGGTCAGCGCCCATTGGCTGATCGATGCGGACGGCACAACGGAGCAGCTGGTCTGCGAAACCCGCCGGGCGTGGCATGCGGGGGCTGGACGGTGGCAGGGGCTGGACGACGTCAACAGCCGGTCCATCGGGATCGAGTTGGCCAATCCCGGCGACCGCCCCTATCCCGCGCCGCAGATGGCCGCGCTGCGCCGCCTGCTGCGCGACATCATGGACCGCTGGTCCATCGGGCCCGCCGCCGTGATCGGCCATTCCGACCTGGCGCCGGGCCGCAAGATCGACCCCGGCCCCCGCTTTGACTGGGAGGCCCTGGCGGCCGAGGGTCTGGCGACATTCGCCCGCCCCGCGCCAACCGACCCTGACCCCGCTCTGGCGGAGGGCCTGTCCGCCATGGGCTATCCCGACGTGCCGGCGCGCCTGGACGCGTTCCGCCTGCGCCACCGTCCCTGGGCCGCGGGCCCTGAGACGGCTGACGACCGCCGCACCGTCGCGCGGCTTCTTGGGGCGGCGGCCCCTTGACGCCCCCCGCGCCGCGTCCCATACGGGCGGCGCGCGGAGGGCTGGATGACCGCGGCAGGGCGACCTGTCGAGGAAAGTCCGGACTCCATGAGGCGATGGTGCCGGGTAACGCCCGGCGGGGGCAACCCCAGGGATAGCGCCACAGAGAACAGACCGCCCATCCCCGGATGGGTAAGGGTGAAACGGTGGGGTAAGAGCCCACCGGGGGGCTGGCAACAGCGCCCGCATGGCAAGCCCCACCAGGAGCAATGCCGAATAGGGATCGCGCGCGGAGCAATCCGCAGGGCCGCCTTGCCCCAGCAGATCCGGGTAGGCAGCTAGATCCGTCCGGTAACGGACGGACCAGAGGAATGGTCATCCAGCCGCGCAAGCGGTGGACAAAATCCGGCTTACAGGCCCTCCGCGCAACTCAGGCCTTCTTGCCGCCCTTGCCCCGCGCCTCGGTCGCGGTGGCGATCGCCTTGGCGGATTCGCCCTGCATCTTCTGGGTGAAGGCGACCATCTGCGCGGCATAGGTCTCGGCCCAATCGGCGAATGCGCTGCCGCCGGTGCCGCCCGCGGCGGACATGGCCTTGGCGCGCATCTCCTCGCCCTGCTTCTGCATGGTGGCGAACTGGTCCTCCCAGGCCTTCTGCATCTGCTGCCACTGGCTCTGCATGGCCTCGCTGGCGCCTTCCATCTGGGCCATGACGCGGGCGTTGACCTCCTGCTGCTGCTGCATGGCCTGGGCCTGCCACTGGCGGGCCTGCTCCATCGCCTCCTCCTGGCCCTTGGCCATCGCGGCCTGCCATTCGGTCAGGCGTTCCTGGAACTGGCGGGCATTGTCGGTCAGCGTCTTCAGCATGTCGGGCAGTATCATCACGGCTCCTCCCAAGGCTATGGGGCCATGAGAAAGGCCCCCGGATGCAAGCCTGCGTCCGGGGGCCGTGTTTGTCAAACCTGCGCGATCAATCCGCGGTCTGGACCGGGCTGTCCGCGGGCAGGCCCTGCTGCCGTTCGATCTCGCGCCAGCGGGCGACGGCGGCGTTGTGCTCCTCCAGCGTGCGGCTGAAGGCGTGCCCGCCGGTGCCGTCCGCGACAAAGTACAGATAGTCTGTCTCGTCGGGGTTCAGCGCCGCGCGGATCGCAGCCCGGCCCGGATTTGCGATGGGCGTGGGCGGCAGCCCGTCGATCCGGTAGGTGTTGAAGGGCGTGGGCGTGTCCAGCTCCGACCGGCGCAGGCCGCGGTCCAGCACCGCCTGCCCGTTCGTCACGCCATAGATCACCGTGGGGTCGGTCTGCAGGCGCATCCCCTGGCGCAGGCGGTTCACGAAAACGCTGGCGACCTGCGGGCGTTCGTCCGCCTGCCCCGTCTCCTTCTCGACGATCGAGGCCATGATCAGCGCCTCCTCGGGCGTCTCATAGGGCATGCCGAAGGGACGCGCCTCCCATTCCTGCGCCAGGATGGCGGCCTGGCGGCTGGCCATTTGGGCCAGGATCGCGTTCCGGTCGCCGCCCTTCTCCAGCAGGTAGGTGTCGGGCGCCAGGCTTCCCTCGGCCGGGATCTCGGCCACTTCTCCGGTCAGGAAATCGGCGGCGCGCAGCGCCTCGACCACCTGCCAGCTGGTGACGCCCTCGGCCATGACCAGCGACAGGCGCACGTCGGCGCGGTCCTGGGCCTGGACCAAGGGCGCCGGACGGTCGCCGCTGCCGGGGGTCCAGCGCGCCATTTCCTCATAGGCGCCGGTTTCGGGGTTGGTGTCGCGCAGCAGGACGGTGTTCTCGCGCACGCCGACGCGCACCACGACCTCGGTCCCGCAGGTCGAGGGGCCGCCCGCGGTCACAGTCTCGACGATCTGCTCCATGCTGGCCTGCGGCGGCATCAGGAAGCTGCCGAACTTCAGGTCGCGCGCCTTGTCCATGTAGTCGGCCCCGGCGCGAAAGATGTAGGCGTTCGAGATCGCCCCCTGCGCCGCCAGCTGGTTGCTGACCGCGTTCAGGCTGGCGCCCGGAGAGATCTGAACGCATTGCGCGATGGCGCTCGGGCCCGGCCCGCTGAATTCGCGCTTGGCCCAGGCCACCGCCGCCGCCGCCGCGATCAGCAGCACGATGGCCAGCGTCAGGAAGTTCGAGGCGATGTTGCGCCAGATCATCCGGCGACCTTCCCCAGCACCAGGCTGGCATTGGTCCCGCCAAAGCCGAAGCTGTTGGACAGCGCCACGTCAACCTTGCGGCGCACCGCGGCATTGGCCGCCAGATCCAGCTTCGGTGTCACGGCGGGGTTGTCCAGGTTGATCGTCGGCGGGCAGATCTGGTCGCGGATCGCCAGCACGCAGAAGATCGCCTCGACCGCGCCGGCCGCGCCCAGCAGGTGACCGATGCTGGATTTCGTGGACGACATGACCGCACCCGACGCGGCATCGCCCATCAGGCGTTCGACCGCGCCCAGTTCGATCGTGTCGGCCATGGTCGAGGTGCCATGCGCGTTGATGTAATCGATGCGGTCCGGCGTCAGGTTCGCGCTGCGCAGCGCCGCCTCCATCGCGCGGTATCCGCCATCGCCGTCCTCGGAGGGCGCGGTGATGTGGTAGGCATCGCCCGACATGCCATAGCCCAGCACCTCGGCATAGATCTTGGCGCCCCGTGCCTTGGCGTGCTCGTATTCCTCCAGCACGACGACGCCCGCGCCCTCGCCCATCACGAACCCGTCGCGATCCGCATCATAGGGGCGGCTGGCCGCCTGCGGGTCGTCCTCGCGCTTGGTCGACAGCGCCTTGCAGGCGTTGAAGCCCGCGATGCCGATCTCGCTGATCGGGCTTTCCGCGCCACCCGCGATCATCACGTCGGCATCGCCATAGCGGATCATCCGCGACGCATCGCCGATGGCATGGGCGCCGGTCGAACAGGCCGTGACCACCGCGTGGTTCGGCCCCTTGAAGCCATAGCGGATCGACACCTGCCCCGAGATCAGGTTGATCAGCGCGCCGGGAATGAAGAAGGGCGACACCCGCTTGGGCCCGCGCTCCTTGATCAGCACCGCCGTGTCCGCGATGGACGACAGCCCGCCGATCCCCGAGCCGATCATCACGCCCGTGCGCAGGCGGCTTTCCTCGTCCTCGGGCATCCAGCCCGCGTCGGTCACCGCCTGATGCGCGGCGGCGATGCCGTACAGGATGAAGTCGTCCACCTTGCGGCGATCCTTGGGCTCCATCCAGTCGTTCGCGTTGAAGGTGCCGTCGCTGCCGTCGCCCAGGGGGATCTCGCAGGCGTATTTCGTCACCACGTCGGACGCGTCAAAGCGCGTGATCGGCCCCGCGCCGGATTTCCCGGCCAGCAGACGTTCCCACGTCGCCTCGACGCCGGACGCCAGCGGCGTGACCATCCCAAGCCCGGTGACAACAACCCTGCGCATCGGCAATTCCTTCAGCTGCTCGCAATTTCAGCCCTGATACACGCGCCCCCCCTGCCGCGCAACGCCACGAAATTGCGATGGGCGGGCCATGGCGGAGCGCCGCCGGGGGGTCCGGGGGGCTGGCCCCCCGGCACGTCGCGGGACGCAGATCAGCCCAGGCCCTCGGCCCGGAACCGGGCCCGGATGTCGGATTGCGGGCGCGCGCCCACATGGCCGATCACCTCGGAGGCTGCGATGATGCCCATGCGTCCCGCGACCTCCAGCGGATGCCCCGAGGCAAGGCCATAGATCAGCCCCGCCGCGAACTGATCGCCCGCCCCCGTCGCGTCCACCGGCACGACGCGCCGGACCGGCACCGTCACGCGCTCGCCACTCCGGATCAGGATCGCGTCGTCGCCCGACCGCGTGCAGATCACCGTGCCGCAATCCGCCTGCGCCAGGCGCAGCGCCTCTTCCAGGTCCTCGACCTGGTACAGCGACTGCCATTCGTGGACATTGCCGATCACGTAATCCATCTGACCCGCGACCAGGCGGCGGAAATCGTCGCGGTGACGATCCACGCAGAACGGGTCCGACAGCGCGATGCCCGCCTGTCCCCCCGCCGCGTGACAGCAGTCGGCGGCCTTCAGGAACGCGGCCTTCCCCTTGTCCTTGTCGAACAGATAGCCCTCCAGGAACAGCCAGCCCGCGCCGTCGAACACCTCGGGCGCGACATCCTCCGGCCCCAGCTCGGCCGAGATGCCCAGATAGGTGTTCATAGACCGCTCTCCGTCGGGCGTGACGAAGATGATCGTGCGCGAACTGGGAAGACCCGCCCCCGCCACCGGCGCGTTCACAAAGCGCGTGCCCGCGGCCTCGGTCTGGCGGGCATAAAGCCGCCCGATCTCGTCATCGGCGACACTGCCGATGAAGGCCGTGCGCAGGCCCAAGCCCCCAATGCCCGCCAGCGTGTTCGCCACGCTGCCGCCCGCGACCATGCGCGCCTGGTCGCGGCGGGCCGAATGGTCGTCGGCCTGGGCGGCCATCAGGTATTCCGACCGCTCTCGGTCGACCAGCTGCATGATGCCCTTGGTGATGCCCAGGGCCTCCAGCCGCGCTTCCTCGGTTGGCGCGATGATGTCCATCACGGCATTGCCGATGCCGATGATATAGGGCCCAGTCCGGTCCGGGGTGGTCATGCGGTCTTCTCCTCATAGGGGCACAGGTCGCGGATCGGGCAGATGCCGCAGCGGGGTTTGCGCGCCTGGCAGACATAGCGCCCGTGCAGGATCAGCCAGTGATGCGCGTGCGTCTGGAACCGGGCGGGGACGTTGTCCTCGATCGCGCGCTCGACCTCGTCGACGTCGCGACCCGGGGCAATGCGGGTGCGGTTGCCCACCCGAAAGATATGCGTGTCGACCGCCTGCGCCGGATGGCCGAAGGCACAGGACAGCACGACATTGGCCGTCTTGCGCCCGACACCCGGCAGGCTGGTCAGGGCGGCGCGGCTGTCGGGCACCTGTCCGGCGTAATCGTCGACCAGGATGCGCGACAGGGCGATGACGTTCTTGGCCTTCTGACGATAAAGCCCGATGGTCCTGATATGCTCGGTCACGCCTTCCAGGCCCAGTTCCAGCATCTTCTCGGGCGTGTCGGCCACCGCGAACAGGCCCCGCGTCGCGCGGTTCACGCCCACATCCGTCGCCTGCGCCGACAGCGCGACCGCCACGACCAGGGTGAAGGGGTTCACGAACAGCAGTTCGGTCTCGGGGGCCGGGTTCGCCTCGGCCAGGCGCGAAAAGATCGCGACCTGATCAGCAAAGGGCAACGGGGGCGGAATGCGACGCTGGATGGCCATGCCTGCTTGTGACCGCCGCCGCGCCCGTTTGCAAGCGCGCCCCGTCCCGACGGGCCACGGGAGGGTTTCTGCCGCGTTTCCAATGGCCTCCACGAAACAGTGACTTTCCTTTGGCGCGGAACTGCGACAGCTTGCCACGCGTTGACGGCAGATCCCGGAATCGGTTCCACCGAACCGCCGGGGCAGCCACGAACGCACCGGGTGCGGCACCAAGGCCCGCCCGCGACCCAAGGAAAGGGAGCCCGATGAACCTCCGCAAGACTTCGATCCTGGCCGTTTGTGGCCTGACCCTGCTGGGCGCCTGCGCGCCCGCGATGACCGATACCGGCACCGGCGCCACCGGCCTCAGCCGCACCCAGCAGGGCGCGCTGGCCGGCGCCGCCGTGGGCGCGCTTTATGGCGGCACGCGTGACAGCGACAGCAACAACCAAGGCCGCGACGCCGCACGCGCCGCGATCATCGGTGCCGCCGCAGGTGCCGTGGCCGGCAACATCCTGGACCGCCAGGCAGCGGCGCTGGAACAGTCGATCAGCAACCCCAACGTGCAGATCATCAACCGCGGCAGCTACCTGCAGGTCATCCTGCCGGAAGGCATCCTGTTCGCCACCGGATCGGCCGCCGTCTCCGGCCCGGCGCAGACCGACCTCTATGCCGTCGCGCGCAACCTGAACCAGTACCCGAACAGCCGGGTGGAGGTCGTGGGCCACACCGACAACACCGGCAGCGCCGCCCTGAACCAGGACCTGTCGCAGCGCCGCGCGCAATCGGTCGCGGGCATCCTGGCCGCCGCCGGCGTGGCATCGGGTCGCCTGTCGGCGCTTGGCGCCAGCTACAACCAGCCGATCGCATCGAACGACACCGCCGCGGGCCGCGCACAGAACCGTCGCGTCGAGATCCTGATCCGTCCGACGCAGTAATCCTGCCGCATCGCGACCAGAGGCCGGGCCATTGCCCGGCCTCTTTGCATTGGCGGGGTCCGGTTCTAGGATGACCTTCCAGAACCCCGGGATACCGCCATGTCCGACGCCGACAGCCCCTTCCAGCCCATCGACGCCGCCCGCCTGTCCGACGCCGTCGTGGCCCAGATCGAGGCCCTGATCCTGCAGGGCGTGCTGCGCCCCGGGGAACGCCTGCCGGGCGAACGCGAACTGGCCGAACGCATGGGCGTCAGCCGCCCCTCCCTGCGCGAGGCGCTGGCCGCGATGCAGGCCGACGGGCTGCTGGTCACCCGGCCGGGCGCGGGCGTCTTCGTGGCCGACGTGCTGGGCAGCGCGTTCTCCCCTGCCCTGGTCCGCCTGATCGCGCGCCATCCGCAGGCGGCCGACGACTATCTGACTTTCCGCAAGGATCTGGAGGGTCTGGCCGCCGAACGCGCCGCCATGGCCGCCGGAGAGACCGACCTGACCGTGCTGGACCGCATCGTCCAGGCCATGCGCCATGCCCATGCCAGCCCCGATCCGCAGATCGAGGCCGCGCTGGACGCCGATTTCCATATGGCCATCGTGGAATCCAGCCACAACCTGATCGCGCTGCACCTGATGCGCGCGATGCAGGACCTGCTGCGCCAGGGCATGCTGTTCAACCGCCCACGCATCTTTGCCAGCCCGGAACTGCGCGACCGCCTGCTGGACCAGCATATCGCGATCAACGATGCGCTGCAGGCCCGCGACGGACCCCGCGCCCGTGCCGTGCTGGAGGATCATCTGGACCTGGTCGCGCGCACCCTGACCGCGCAGCGGCGCGCCGACGATCACGCGGCCGTCGCACGGCTGCGCCTGCAGAACCGCCGCGCGCCATAGCAAAAGGGCCCCCGAAGGGGCCCTTTCGATCAGTCTTGGCCGGATGTCGGGCCGGGCGATCTCAGTTCAGGCGACGCGCCACGTCCTCGATGGCATCGTCGATGCCGGCCGAACGCTGTCCGGCGCGCACCTGGCCTGCCAGGATCTCGGCGGCGGCGGCGATGGACGCGGCGACCGCACGGTCGCGGACCGCACGCACGGCGTCGTTCTCGGCGCTGGCGATCTTGTCCTGGGCAGCCTGCAGGCGACGGTCGATCGACCGGGACAGATCCTCACGGGCCGTGGCGGCCTGGGCCTCCGCCTCGCGCTTGGCGTTGGCGACGATCTGGTCGGCCTGCGTCTTGACCTCGCGCGAGCGACGCTCGTAGCTGGCATAGATCTCCTGCGCTTCCTCGCGCAGGCGACGGGCCTCGTCCAGGTCGTTGCGGATGCCCTCGGCGCGCTTGTCCAGCAGGCCGCCGATCAGGCCGGGGACCTTGAAGTAGACCAGCACCCCGATGAAGCCCAGGAAGGACAGCAGGACGATGAAGTCGGTGTTGCGCAGCGAGAAGAAACCGTAGTCGCCCGATGCGGCCATGGCGGGTCCGGCGCTGAACAAGATCAGCGTTGCGATCATGCGGTTCATTGCACGGCCCCTTTCATGCGCCCGTCCAGGGCTGCGCCCACGGTGGCGTCGTCGGCCTGGCCGCCGAAGGTGCGGACCAGCTCGGCGGTGACATCTTGTGCCACCTCGCGCGCGCTGACATCGGCGGATGCGCGGACCTCGCGGATGCGCGCCTCGGATTCGGCGGTGCGGGCGGCGATTTCGGCATCGGCCTTGGCGATCGCTTGGTCCAACTGCGCCTGGATCTCGGCACGGTTGCGGGCGACGATGGCCTGAGCCTCGGTGCGGGCATCGGCCAGCGCCTTGTCATAGGCAGCCTCGGCCTCGCGGGCCTTCAGCTTGAATTCTTCGGCGGCCATCAGATCGCCGGTGACGGCACCCTGACGGTCGGACAGAACGGCCGCGATCCGCGGCAGGGCCACGCGCGACAGGACCAGATAAAGGACCACCAGCGTGACGACCAGCCAGAAGATCTGGTTGCCGAACGTGGCGATATCCAGCTGCGGCAGGCCCGCGGCTTCGGCGGCGTGTCCGGCTGCATCGACCCCGTGGGTCGCGGCATCGGCGCCGTGGGTCGCGGCATCGTCGATGACGATCGCGCCCTCAGTGGTTTCGACCGCGGTGGTGGCGGCCTCTTGCAACAGGCTGAACATATCCTACCCCATGGCCTTGGAACGAACGAAGGGGCGGGGGACAGGCCCCCACCCCGCCGCAAGGATGGCCGTGGATCAGACCGCGAACATCAGCAGAAGCGCGACGAGGAACGAGAAGATCCCCAGTGCTTCGGCGAATGCCATGCCGATGAACAGCGTGGCGGTCTGGCCGGCAGCGGCCGACGGGTTGCGCAGGGCACCGGCCAGGAAGTTGCCGGCGACGTTGCCGACGCCCAGGGCGGCAAAGCCCATGCCGAACGCGGTCAGGCCGACGCCGATGTACTGGCCCAGTTCTGCGATATTGCCTTCCATGGTATTTCTCCTTGCGGTTGGAAGTTGGTCGATCTTGGTGGATGCGGACCCGATGCGGGACCGCGCAGGGGCTGCGAGGACCGTCGCGTCAGTGCGACGGGTGCAGCGCGTCCTTGAGGTAAACGCAGGTCAGGATGGTGAACACGTAGGCCTGGACGATGGCGACCAGCACCTCGAAGGCGTACATCCCGATGACCGCGATGATGGCGACAGGGGCGACGGCGGCGATGGCCGCGAAGCCCGCGAAAACCTTGATGACGGCGTGGCCGGCGATCATGTTGCCCGCAAGACGAATGGACAGCGACAGTGGACGCACGAAGTAGCTGATGACCTCGATCACGGCCAGGACCGGGCGAACGGCCAGCGGCGCCGAGCGCACCCAAAACAGGTCCAGAAAATGCGCGCCGTTCTTGACGAAGCCGATGATGGTGACGCCGAAGAACACCGCCAGCGCCAGAACGCCGGTGACGGCGATGTGCGAGGTCGTGGTGAAGGCCAGCGGAAGCAGGCCCAGCAGGTTCGCGAAGACCACGAACATGAACAGCGTCAGGATGTAGGGGAAATACCGCAGGCCATCCTTGCCGGCGATGTCCTCGATCATCTTGTGGACCAGGCCGTACGCCATCTCGGCGATGGACTGGGCGCGATTCGGCACGATGGCGCGGCCGCGGGTGCCCAGCACCAGCAGCGCGATGGATGCCAGCGCCGTCAGCGCCAGCCACAGCGTCACGTTGGTGGGCGTGTACCACGCCACGGGCCCGTCACCGAACAGCGGCGAGACCACGAACTGGTCCATCGGGTGGAATTCAAGGCCGCCGCCAGTCGCTTCCGTCGCCACGATCAGTCCCTTTCGTCACGGTCCGGCCGTTCGCCGGATTTTTCGCCTTCCGGCGCGGGGCCGGATTTCCTGTCAAGCTCGGACGCGGTGCGCATCATGGATTTGACGCCAGCCGCAAGGCCGAGGAAGATGAACAGGACCATCAGGAAGGGCGTCGTGCCCATCAGATAGTCCAGCCCGTAACCGAACACGAACCCCAGCCCCAGGCCGGTCACCAGTTCGATCACCATCCGCCAGGCAAGGTTTGCCTGTTCGTACTTTCCCATCGGGCCGGGGCCTTCGGGTTTTGGCGTCAGGGCGGCCAGCTTGGCCTCCAGTGCGCGCAGCCGGTCGGCATCCGCCGCCCTGTCCGCATCGCCCTGGGGTATTTCGGCCATCTGTCACGCCCCTGACGTCGTTGGGCGCTGTCTAGGGGCAGACGCCCCCCAAGTCAAGCAACTGAGACCTGCCTGCAACGCATTGATCCACATTGCCTTTCTTCGGTGGCGGCAATCTTGCAATCCCGATCGCGCCGCGCCATCATTCAACCGCCCGGTTGACCATCGCCCTCCGCAGAAAGCCCCGCCATGACCCCGCCCACCCCGCCGGACCGGCTGGACCTGATCTTTGCGGCCCTGTCGGACCCGACGCGGCGTCGGGTGTTGTCGATGCTGCTGGAGGATGACATGGCGGTCAGCGACGTGGCCGATCCGTTCCAGGTCAGCCTTGCGGCGATCTCCAAGCATCTGGCGGTGCTTGCGGCCGCCGGCCTGATCCGGCAGGAGAGGCGCGGCCGGATCACCTGGTGCAAGCTGGACCCGGACGGGATGCGCCAGGCCTCGGTCTGGATGCAGGGGTTCGGGCAGTTCGACCCGGTGGACCTGGATGATTTCGAACGTTTTCTGAACGCCCAGCTGGGGGATGACGATGACCAAGACGCCTGACGTGCTGTGCATCGGCGCGATGCTGTGGGACGTGATCGGCCGCGCGCCGCGCCGCATGGCGCCGGGTGCCGACGTGCCGGGACGCATCCGCCACCTGCCGGGCGGCGTGGCGCTGAACGTGGCTGTCGCATTGGCGCGGTGGGGCATGACACCGTCGGTCCTGTCCGCCGTGGGCCGCGATTCCGAGGGCGAGGGCCTGATCGCCGAGGCGCAGCGTCTTGGCGTGATGACCGACCACCTGACGCGCGACGCGGGCCTGCCCACCGACTGCTACATGGCGATCGAGGACAGCGAGGGGCTGATCGCCGCCGTGGCCGACGCGTTGAGCCTGGAACTGGCCGGCGCCGCGATCCTGGCGCCGCTGGACACCCTGCCCGCCTGGACCGGCCCCGTGGTCCTGGACGGCAACCTGACCGAGGAGCTGCTGGCCGCCATCGCCCGCGATCCGCGCCTGATGCGCGCCGACCTGCGCGTGGTGCCCGCCAGCCCCGGCAAGGCCGAACGCCTAGAGCCGCTGATCGCCGCGCGGCGCGGCTGCTTCTATCTGAACCGCCTTGAGGCCGAAATCCTGGCCGGGCGCGCCTGCGCCAACGCGGCCCTGGCCGCCGAGGCGGTCGTGGCGCGCGGCGCCGCCCGCGTGCTGGTCACCGACGGCCCGAACCCCGCGGCCGAGGCGATCGCCGGGGGCCCCACGCTGACCCATCAGCCCCCCACCGTCACCGTGGAACGCGTGACCGGTGCGGGCGACTGCTTTCTTGCGGCCCATCTGGCCGCCGAACTCAAGGAAATGCCGCGCGACGCGGCGCTGCGGCAGGCCGTCAGGGCCTCGGCCGCGCATGTCTCCGGAAAGGATGTCCCGTGACCCATACTGCCCCCCTCACCTTCGCCCCCGAGGTTCGCGACGCGCTGGATCGCGGCCTGCCCGTGGTGGCGCTGGAATCGACGATCATCACCCATGGCATGCCCTGGCCCCAGAACCTGGAGATGGCCGAGAAGGTCGAGGCCACCATCCGCGAGGGCGGCGCCGTCCCCGCGACCATCGCCGTCATGGGCGGCCAGATCCATATCGGCCTGACGCCTGCGGCCCTGCGCGCCCTGGCCCAGACCCCGCCGGCGGACGCGATGAAGCTGAGCCGCGCCGACCTGGCCGTCTGCATCGCCAATGGCCGGACCGGCGCCACCACTGTCGCCGCCACCATGATCTGCGCGCAGCTGGCGGGCATCAAGGTCTTTGCCACCGGCGGCATCGGCGGCGTCCATCGCGGGGCCGAGGACAGCTTCGACATCTCGGCCGACCTGCAGGAGCTGGCGCAGACCACGGTGACGGTCGTGGCGGCGGGCGCCAAGGCGATCCTGGACCTGCCCAAGACCTGGGAGGTGCTGGAGACCCTGGGTGTGCCGGTCATCGCCTATGGCCAGGACGAGCTGCCGGCCTTCTGGTCGCGCGCCTCGGGCATCCGCGCGCCGCTGCGCATGGACAGCCCCGAGGAGATTGCCGCCGCCGCCGCCATGCGCGCGGCCCTGGGCCTCAAGGGCGGCCAGCTGGTCGCGAACCCGATCCCGGTCGAGGCCGAGATCCCGCAGGACCAGATCATGCCCGTGATCGAACAGGCCCTGTCCGAGGCCGCGGCCCAAGGCATCGCCGCCAAGGCCGTGACGCCCTTCCTGTTGTCGCGCATCTTCGAACTGACCCAGGGTCGCTCGCTGGAAAGCAACATCGAACTGGTGCTGAACAACGCGCGGCTGGCGGCGCGCATCGCCGCCGCGATGGCCTAGACCACGCGCTGCGCCGGGAACAGGGCCGCCAGATCGAAGCTGTCGGCCCTGTTCAGCTTGTCCGCATGGTCTGACAGGAACGTGTCGGCGGCCTGCTGGCCTGCCGCCTTCATCGCCGCCAGAAGGCCCGGGCGCGGCATCAGCTTGGAGCGCGCCGACAGGTCGGTCATCAGCTTGTCGTCGTCGATCAGGTGAATCAGCACGTTCTTCATCGCGTCGCCGTCCATCTTGCCCTGGGCGAACAGGCGCTTGACGAAATTGATCGCGCGCAGCTGGTTCATCAGGCTGCTGTTGAAGCTGACCTCGTTCACGCGGTCCGATATTTCCACCGGCGTGCGGGGCAGCACCTCGCGCATCAGCGGGTTGATCGCCACGATCAGGATGTCGCGCGGCAGGCTTGCGCGATACAGCGGGAACAGCGCCGGGTTGCCCGCATAGCCGCCATCCCAATAGGCCTCGATCCGCCCGGTGTCGCTGTCGTGGATCTCGACCGCGCGGAACAGCGTCGGGAGGCAGGCCGAGGCCATCACCGCATCGACCGTCGCCTGGCCGCCGGTGAAGACCTTGATGCGGCCCGTGCGGACGTTCGTGGCGGCGACATACAGGTCCGGCCCCCGATCACAGGTGAAATCCGCCCAAGGCAGGTCGCGCAGCAGCGATTCCAGAGGGTTGACGTAGAACGGGCCGTAATCATAGGGGCTGAACAGCCGCGTCAGGTTGTCCATCCAGGCGGCCGGGGACACCATCTCGGTCCAGCGCTGCATGCCGCGGGACATGGGCATCACCGACTGCGTCCAGCGCACCACGCGGTTGTCGCTTTTCGATCCGACCTGCATCCACAGGGCATCCAGGTTCTCGCGCGCGGCACGCCGCCCGGCCAGGCCCTTGCCTGCCGCCAGCCCCGCCTTGAGCGCCGCCCCATTCAGCGCCCCGGCCGAAGTGCCGCTGATCGCCGCGAACTCCAGCCACTCCTCCTCCAGCAGGCGGTCGAGGACGCCCCAGGTAAAGGCCCCATGCGCGCCGCCGCCCTGCAGGGCCAGATTGATGCGTTTGATCTCCATGGCCCGCCCCTTGTTCATGATGCAGTCGCAGCATCATACAAAGGTCCGATATCATGGCAAGTTCCGCGCCGATGCCGCGCTGCGGCATCACGCCCAGCCTTCAGGCCCCTGCGCCATCGCGGTCCCATAGCGCGCGCCATGCGCCCACCCGGCGGGCAGGATCGCGTCGATCCGGGCCAGCTGATCGGCGCTCAGCGACAGGCCCGCGCCGCGGGCGATCTGACGCCAATGCTCCAGGCTGCGCGATCCGGGCAGCGCGATGACATGCGGCGCGCGCGACAGCACCCATGCGATCGCCACGGCCGCCGGGCTTTCGCCCTGATCGCGCGCCCAGTCTGCAAAGGCCCGCAACCGCGGCAGGTTGCGCGCCCAGGTGTCGGCCTGAAATCGCGGCATGCCGGCGCGCAGATCGCCCGGCGCAAAGCCCGCCGGGTCCGGCGGCACATCGGCAAAGACCCCCCGCCCGACCGGAGAGAACGCGACCAGTGCCGCCCCGTGACGCGCGCAGGCATCGACCATGCCCAGTTCAACCTGGCGCGACCACAGCGAATATTCCGACTGCACGGCGGCCACCGGACCGACGGCGCAGGCGCGTTCCAGCGTGGACGGCGCCACCTCGGACAGGCCGACGGCGCCGATCTTGCCCTCGTCGCGCAGGCGCATCAGCGTCTCCATCGCCTCCTCGACCGGGCGTGCGGCCTCGCGGCGGTGCAGATAGTAGAGGTCGATCCGCTCGACCCCAATGCGGCGCAGCGACCGCTCCAGCGCGGCGCGCAGATAGGCGGGCGAATTGTCGAAGGGATAGTCCGGATTGCGGGTGATGCCCGCCTTGCTGGCGATGGTCACGCGGCCCCGGTGGCGCGCCAGGACCGGGGCCAGCATCTCCTCGGCCCCGCCCGCGCCATAGACGTCGGAGGTGTCGATATGGTCGATCCCCATGTCGATGCAGGCGTCGATCACCCGCTGGCTCTCCGCCGCATCCGCCGCGCCATAGGTGCCCTGAAAGTTCATCGTCCCCAAGGCCACGGCCCCGACCTGGGGACCGCCCTGCCCCAGCTGGCGCCGCGGGATCACTCGGCGTTGGCCTCGGCGCGACTTTTCCCGGCCACGTCCAGGGCCAAGGTCGCGGCCATGAAGCGGTCCAGGTCGCCGTCCAGCACGCCCTGGGTGTCGCTGGTCTCCTCGCTGGTGCGCAGATCCTTGACCATCTGATAGGGGTGCAGGACATAGCTGCGGATCTGGTTTCCCCAGCCCGCATCGCCCTTGGCGGCATGCTGGGCGTTCACCTCCGCGTTGCGGCGGTCCAGCTCCATCTGGTACAGGCGCGCCTTCAGCGCGGCCATGGCGTTGGCGCGGTTCTGGTGCTGGGATTTTTCCGACGACGTGACGACGATGTTGGTGGGCAGGTGGGTGATCCGCACGGCGGAATCCGTGGTGTTCACGTGCTGACCGCCGGCGCCCGACGACCGATAGGTATCGATGCGGATGTCGCGGTCGGGAATGTCGATCTCGATATTGTCGTCGACCACCGGATAGACCCAGACGCTGCTGAACGAGGTGTGCCGCCGCGCCGCGCTGTCATAAGGGCTGATGCGCACCAGCCGGTGCACGCCCGATTCCGATTTCAGCCAGCCATAGGCGTTGTGCCCGCTGACCTTATAGGCGGCGCTGCGGATGCCGGTCTCCTCGCCCTGCGTTTCGGACAGCAGCTCGACCTCGTATCCCTTCTTCTCGGCCCAACGCACGTACATGCGCGCCAGCATCGACGCCCAGTCGCAGCTTTCCGTGCCGCCCGCGCCCGCGTTGATCTCCAGGAAGGTGTCGTTGCCGTCAGCCTCGCCGTTCAGAAGCGCCTCCAGCTCCTTCTGGGCGGCCATCTTGGCCAGCGCCTTCAGGTTGCCCTCGGCCTCGGACACCAGTTCGGCGTCGCCCTCCTCCTCGGCCAGCTCGATCATCTCGGCATTGGCCGACAGGTCGCCCTCGATCCGGCGATAGGTCTCAATGGCGTCCGACAGCGACTGCCGCTCGCGCATCAGCTTCTGCGCGCGGGCCGGGTCCGACCACAGGTCGCCATCCTCGATCATGGCGTTCATCTCTTCCAGGCGGTGCGGCGCGGTGGTCCAGTCCAGGCGCTGGCCCAGCAGGGTCAGGGAACGGCGGATGGCCTCGATGGTGGACTGCGTCTCGGCGCGCATGGGCGGATTCCTTCGGTCAGGCGTCAGGTCCGGGGTGATACCGCGAAGGCCGCCCTTGGGCAAGACCGGCACGGCCCCACGCCACGCCCCATGCGCCATGTGCGCACCGGTTCCGCCCCGGACGCCCCCCAGACCCCCCATCGTCACCGCGATGGGCGGGGGGTGCGGGGGGCAGCAGGCCCCCCGCCCGTCGCGGGACGCAAACGGGCGCGCGGCCTCAGTACAGCCCGCCCGACGACATGGTGCCGAAATCGGTCCGCCCCGGAATGACCCGCCTCTCGCCGGTCGAGGTCGTGATCGCCTGCCCCCTACCGCTGGCCCCGGCTTCCCAGGGCAGGATCACCACCTCGTCGCCAAAGCCCGACACGACGTAGGGTGTCAGCCAGTCGGGATCGGTGCCGTCACGGAAATACTCGGCGATGACGTTCGGGCCGCTGGCATCGTCCGGCAAGCGCTGGCCGGTGATGCGGTCGATCTTGACCCAATAGCCGCCCGGCGGGACGGTGAACTCCGTCCCGCCATACTCGGCCACGGCCTCGCGCATGAAGGCGTTGAAGACCGGAACGCACAGCGTCCCCCCATAGGCCCGTTCGCCCAACGAACGCGGCTGGTCATAGCCCAGATAGCAGCCCGCCACGATGTTGCTGGAATAGCCGATGAACCATACGTCCTTGGCATCGTTGGTCGTGCCGGTCTTGCCCGCGATCGGCACGGGCAGATCGACGCCCGACCCCGAACCGCGCTCGACCGCGCCCTCCAGCATCGAGGTCAGCTGATAGGCCGTGACCGCGTCCATCACGCGTTCGCGGTTGGTGTCGATCACCGGCGCCTGCCCGGCGGGCATGGCCTGCATCGCGCAGGTCTCGCAGACGCGCTGGTCGTGGCGATAGACGGTGCGCCCGCGGCGGTCCTGGACACGGTCGACCAGCGTGGGCTCGACCCGCTCGCCGCCATTGGCGAACATCGCATAGGCGGCGACCATCTTGAACAGCGTCGTCTCCTGCGCGCCCAGGGCGTTGGCCAGGAACGGCGCCAGCGTGTCATAGACGCCGAAATCCTCGGCATACTTGGCGACCCGATCCATGCCGATGTCGTCGGCGATACGGATGGTCATCAGGTTGCGCGACTGCTCGATTCCCGTCCGCAGCGGCGTCGGCCCGTAATGGCGCCCTGACGAGTTCTGCGGTTCCCACAGCCCCTGGGGCGTATTGATGCGGATCGGCTCGTCCACGACGATGGTCGCGGGGGTATAGTTGTTGTCCAGCGCCGCGGCATAGACGAAGGGCTTGAAGGACGACCCCGGCTGGCGCTGTGCCTGCGTGGCGCGGTTGAAGACGCTGCTCTCGTACGAGAACCCGCCCTGCATCGCCAGGACGCGGCCGGTATTGACGTCCATTGCCATGAACCCGCCCTGCACCTCGGGCACCTGGCGCAGGCTCCAGCGGTTGAAATCGGCACCGTCCATCATGGCGCGGACCAGGACCACGTCGCCCACCCGCACCAGATCGCCCGCCACCTGCGCGCGCGGTCCCAGCGTGCGCGTCTCGCGGTCCAGGGGCCGGGCCCATTGCACGTCGGATGCGGGGATCCAGTGACCGTCGGCGTCCTCCTCGATCCCCTCGATGCCGATGCGGGCGTCGGATGCCCCGACCTCCAGCACCACGGCCGGGTGCCAGCCCGGAATGTCGCGCGGCAGGCGCAGGTCCCACAGCGCACCGCGCCAGCTGGCCTCGTCGGTCAGCAGTCCGGCCTCGATCACCTCTCCGGTGCCGCGCCAGACGCCGCGGTTGCGGTCGTAATCCTCCAGCGCGGTCTGCAGCGCGCTTGCAGCCTCCGACTGCAGGTCGGGATCGACGGTCGCGCGGATGGTCAGCCCCCCGCCAAAGAATTCCTCCTGGCCGAACTCCAGGCTCAGCTGGCGGCGGATCTCGTCGGTGAAATAGTCGCGCGGCGGCAGCGCACGGCGGAACGACGGATAGTCCCCGTTCTGCACCGACCGCAGCGGCAGCTTGGCCTCGGCCTCATAGGTGGCCTCATCGATGAAGCCGTTCTGCCACATCTCGCGCAGGACATAGTTGCGCCGTTCGGTCACGCGCTCCTTGGCGGTCACGGGGTGATAGCGGCCGGGCGCCTGCGGCATGGCGGCCAGCATCGCGGCCTCGTGCGGGGCCAGTTCGGACAGCGACTTGTTGAAATAGGTCTGCGCCGCGGCGGCCACACCGAAGCTGTTCTGACCCAGGAAGATCTCGTTCAGGTACAGTTCCAGGATCTGGTCCTTGGACAGGCTGCGTTCCAGCCGCGCGGCCAGGATCAGCTCCTTGACCTTGCGTTCCACGCTGCGGTCGCTGGACAGAAGGAAGTTCTTCATCACCTGCTGGGTGATCGTGGACGCGCCGCGCACGCTGGACCCGCCCGAGACCGCGGCCTCGAAGGCGGCGGACAGAATGCCGCGCAGGTCATAGCCCGGATGGCTGTAGAAGTTCTTGTCCTCGGCGCTGACGAAGGCTTGCTTGATCAGGTCGGGCACCTCGTCGATGGGCACGAAGATGCGGCGCTCCTCGGCGAACTCGTCGATCAGCTGGCCTTCGGCGGAATAGATGCGGCTGATGGTCTTGGGCGAATACTGGGCCAGCGTCTCGTGGCTGGGCAGGTCGCGCGAATAGATCCAGAAGATGCCGCCGACGGTCAGGGCCGCAAAGAACACCCCGGTGACCACCCAGGAAAAGATCGCACCGAAGAAAGACAGGATGGGTCGCAGCACGGGGTCAGCCTTTGTCGGGGTTTCGCCGCGTCTATAGCGGCCACGGGTCCCCCGGTCAAAGCAACACTGGGTGTGTCAGTGACGAAGCAGTCCCGCGCGCGCCTGTTCGTCGCGCCACCACCCGGTCGTGGCCTCGGCCACGGCCTCGACCATGCGGGCGCGCCATTCGGGGTCGGTCAGGTTCGCAAGGTCCGTCTGGTCCGAGATGAACCCCAGCTCCAGCAGGACCGACGCGATGTCGGGCGATTTCAGCACCGAAAACGCCGCCCCCTGCACCGGCCGCCCGTGCAGCCCGATCCCCCGCAGCGCCATGCGCGAGGTCAGCAGCCGCGCGAAGGCCTCGGACCGGGGCTGGGTGTCGGTGCGCGCGAAATCCATCAGCACCGTGGCCAGCGCGTCGTCCTGGCCGCGCAGGTCCATCCCCGCCAGCAGGTCGTCGCGCTGATGGCGCATCGTCAGCTGCTGGCCCGCCCGCGTGTCGGACGAACTGTTCCAGACATAGACCGTGGCCCCCGCCGCCTGCCCCTGCGGCAGCGCATCGGCATGCAGCGACAGCAGCAGGTGGGACCCCGACTGCCGCGCCGCGGTCATCCGGTCCTCCAGCTTGACATAGACGTCGCTGTCGCGGGTCATCGTGACCGTCACGCCTCGCGCCTCCAGGGCGGTGCGCAGCTCCTGCGCGAATGTCAGGACCAGCGCGGCCTCGGTATCGGGGCCCGCCTGCGCGCCGGGGTCAAAGCCGCCGTGACCGGGGTCCAGCGTCACCGCCAGCCCCGTCGCGGTGGCGGGCGGTGGCAGGTCCGCCGGATCGGGCAGGTTGCGCAGCGCCGCCGCGGCCGACGGGCGCGGCGCGAAATCCTCGGGCGCTACGGGGTTCAGGGCGATGCGCAGCCGCGCCTCGGCCCCCTGGGTGCGCATCCCGGCCTCGGCCACGCGGAACGGCCCCGGCAGTTCGATCACCATCCGCGACCAGCCGCGCCGAAAGCTGCCCCACCGGATCGCAGGCGCCAGGTCCTGTCCGAACAGGTCGGCAGGGCTGCGGCCGCTCAGGTCAACGCCCTTCAGATCGACGACCAGGCGCGCGGGATCGCCGACCAGGAATGTCCGCCACGGCACCGGGCGGTCCAGCGCCAGCGACAGCTCCAGCGGCTGAGGGCCAAAGGCGCGGTGCCACCAGCCCTGCGGCGCCTGCGTCAGGGACGACCCGCCCAGGATCAGCCGTGCCGGATCCTGGGCCTGGACCGGCCCCGCCAGCAGCAGCAGGATCAGCAGCAGAAGCCTCATCTGGCCGCCATGAAGGCCGTCAGGCGGGCCAGGCCCTCGGCGATGTCCGCCGTTGCGCGGGCATAGGAAAAGCGCAGCGTGCGCGCGCCGCGGTCGGGGTCGAAATCCAGCCCCGGCGTGACCGCGACGCCCGCCTTGTCCAGGATCTCGGCCGCGAAGGCCACGGAATCGTCGGTCAGGTGCGACACGTCGGCATAGATGTAGAACGCGCCCTCGGGCGGGGCGATGCGGTCAAAGCCCGCGCGCGGCAGCCCCTCCAGCATCAGGCGGCGGTTCTCGGCATAGACGGCGCGGTTGGCCTCGGCCTCGGGGATGCAGTCCAGCGCGGCCAGGGCCGCCACCTGGCTGGCATGGGGCGGACAGATGAACAGGTTCTGGGCCAGACGCTCGACCGTGCGCACCATATCGGGCGGCACGACCATCCATCCGACCCGCCACCCTGTCATGGAAAAGTATTTGCTGAAAGAGTTTACGACCAGAACCTCATCCGTCACCTCAAGCGCGGAATGGCAGCGGTCGGCATAGGACAGCCCGTGATAGATCTCGTCCGATATCACCGCCATGCCCCGCGCGGCAGCGGCCTGGGTCAGGCCCGCCAGCTCCGGCACGGTCAGCACCGTCCCCGACGGATTGCCCGGAGAGGCCAGGATCAGCCCCTGCACGTCGTCGGGCAGATCCTGGGGCCGGGGCTGATAGCGGTCCTCGGGCCGGGTCGGGATGCCGACCGGGGTCAGCGACATCGCGCGCAGGATCTGACGATAGCTGGGATAGCCCGGATAGCCCATCGCCACGCTGTCGCCCGCATCGAACAGCGCCGAGAATGCCAGGATGAAGGCCCCGCTGCTGCCGGGCGTCACGACGACCCGCGCGGGGTCCAGATCGACCCCGTACCAGCGGCGATAGAGGTCCGCGATCCCCTGTCGCAGCGCGGGCAGGCCCAGGGCCACGGTATATCCCAAAGGCTGTTCCAGCGCCTGCGCCAGCGCCTGTCGCGCGCCCAGGGGTGCGGGGGTGCCGGGCTGGCCGACCTCCATGTGGATGACATGGCGACCTGCCGCCTCGGCCCGGGCGGCCACCTCCATCACGTCCATCACGATGAACGGGTCAACCTGTCCGCGCAGGGAGTGTCGCATTCGCTCGGCCTCATTTTTGCCTTGTGATAGCGCGGGACGGCGGCACGCTCCAGCCTTTAGGCGGCGGCGTGCCGTCACGCAGCCGTGTCGGGGGCGTTCTTGCCATCGCGGACGCGGCGGTCCAAGCTGTCGCCCACATCAGACCAAGGGATGCCCCATGACACGCCTGACCGCCGCCTTTTTCCTGGGGACCAGCCTGGCCCTGTCCGCGCCCGCGATGGCCTTCGACATCTCGGCCATGACCGACGATGAAAAGGCCGCCTTCGGCGAGGCGGTGCGCGACTATCTGATAGAGAACCCGCAGGTGCTGATCGAATCGATCAACGTCCTGGAGAACCGCCAGGCCCAGGATGCGGCGCAGACCGACCTGCAGCTGGTCGAGGCCAACAGCGACGCGCTGTTCGACGATGGGCACAGCTGGGTGGGCGGCAACCCGGACGGCGACCTGACCATGGTCGAGTTCATCGACTATCGCTGCGGCGTCTGCCGCCAATTCAACGCCGAGGTCCATGACGCGGTCGAGGAAGATGGCAACATCCGCTTAATCCTGAAGGAATTTCCGATTCTTGGAGAGGAAAGTGTGCTGTCCAGCCGCTTTGCCATCTCGGTCCACCAGATCGCCGGGGACGAGGCCTATGAAAAGGCCAATGACGCGCTGATGACCCTGCGCGCGCCCGCGACGGATGAATCGCTGCGCGGCATAGCCGAAGAGATCGGCGTCGATGCCGACGCGATCATGGCGCATATGGACACGGATGCGGTGAACACGGTCCTGCAGAAGAACCACGAGTTGGGCCAGACGATGGCGATCCAGGGGACGCCGACCTTCGTGATCGGCGACCAGATGCTGCGCGGCGTTCCGCGGGCGGGCGTGGCCCAGACCATCGCCCAGATCCGCGAAAGCATGTGATCAGTCGGCGCTGCTGCGCGAATAGACATCTTCGTAGCGGATGATGTCGTCCTCGCCCAGATAGCTGCCGGTCTGCACCTCGATCAGGACCATCGGCACCTTGCCGGGGTTCTCCATCCGGTGGACGGCGCCAAGGGGCACATAGATCGACTGGTTCTCGGTCACCAGGGTCACGCTGTCGTCGACGGTGACCCGCGCGGTGCCCGACACCACGATCCAGTGTTCCGACCTGTGGACATGGCTTTGCAGCGACAGGGCCGCACCGGGTTTCACCACGATGCGCTTGACCTGAAAGCGGTCTGCCAGGGCCAGCGTCTCGAACCAGCCCCAAGGGCGATGGTCGCGGGGGAACGCCTCGGCCTGCTTGGCGCGCTTGGCCTTCAACGCGGACACGGCCAGCCGCACGTCCTGCGCCCGGCCCCGGTCGGCGACCAGCACCGCGTCCGAGGTCGCCACCACCATCACGTCGCGCAGCCCGATGCCCACGACCTTGAGATCGTCGCTGTCCGACCGCAGCAGCACGTCCTGACAGTCGATCGCGGTGGAATTGCCGTCGGTGACCACGCCGTGATCCGACGGCGCATGGTCCAGCGCCTCGCGCCAGACCGCGTCCCAGCCGCCCAGGTCCGACCAGCGGCCCGAAAACCGCACCACGGTCAGGTTGTCGGCCTTTTCCATCACGGCATAGTCGATCGACTGATCCTCGACCCCGGCCCAGGGCGCCTTGGCCAGCCGCAAGAAACCCAGGTCCAGATGCGCCTGGTCCAGCGCCTGCTGGACCGGCTCCAGATAGGCGGGGGCGTGGGCACGGAACGCCTCGATCATGGTGCGGGCGCTGAACAGGAAGATACCCGCGTTCCACAGATAGTTGCCCGCCGCCAGCATCTGGCCCGCCCGATCGGCGTCAGGCTTCTCGACAAACCGCGCCAGGGGCTGCGGCCCCTCTCCGGCACCGGCCAGTTCCAGATAGCCGTAACCCGTCTCCGGGCGGTCGGGGGTGATACCGAAGGTCACGATGCGCCCCTGGGCCGCGGCCTCTGCACCCTGGGCCACGGTCGCGGCAAAGGCCTGGGCGTCGGGGATCACGTGGTCGGACGGCGCCACCAGCACCAGTCCGTCGGGATCGTCTGCGGCGACCATCAGCGCCGCCGCCAGGATCGCCGGCGCCGTGTTGCGGCCAACGGGTTCGATCACGATGCGGCCCGGCGCGATGCCCGCCTGTTCCAGTTGTTCGGCCACGATGAAGCGGAAGTCGGAATTGGTCATCACCACGGGCGCCGCGAATCCCGCGCCCGACAGCCGCCGGGCCGAGGCCTGGAACAGCGTCTCGTCCCCGGTCAGGGCGGCGAACTGCTTGGGAAAGCTCTTGCGCGACACGGGCCACAGCCGCGTGCCCGAACCGCCCGCCATCAGCACCGGTGTAATCATCGTCATCGCAAACCCCTTGGGCGAACCCCGCCCTGTCATCATTCCTGCCGGTTGCAGCCGGTCGTTCCCGCAGTCAAGGGCCAAGCGCCGTCAGCGTCAAGTCACGCCCTGAAATCGCCGTGAAAAAGACCCCCGTGCACGGGGCCGCGCACGGGGGTCAGTCGTCGCGCGTCTGTGCGCGCTTGCTGCTGCGACGGGCCAGGCCTGTCGGTGGGGAAACGACGCGGGGGGCCGCCTTATTCCCCACCCATGCTCAGCTGCAGCCGCTGGTGCCGCCGCAGGTGTTGCATTTCATGCAGGTGCCGTTGCGCACCAGCGTGTAGTTGCCGCATTCGCCGCAGGGATCGCCTTCGTATCCCTGCATCCGGGCCTTGGCGCGCAGGTCCAGCCCCGTGGCCATCCCCGTCGTGACGGCCGTCACCGATACGCCGGCCTGCAGCGCCATCAGGTCCTGCGGCATCCGCTTGCGCAGATAGCCCGCGCTGCTGATCTGCTTCAGCATCGTCAGCGACTTCAGTTCGGACGGCTGGCTGGGGCGCCCCTCGTCCTCGCCGCCGCCCATCTCGTCGAAACGCGCGCCCTCGGGGGCGACATGGGCCAGGTCGGTGCGGTCCAGATAACTGACGGCCAGCTCGCGGAACACATAGTCCAGGATCGAGGTCGCGTTCTTGATGCTGTCATTGCCCTGCACCATGCCCGCCGGCTCGAACCGGGTGAAGGTGAACGCGTCCACGAACTCCTCCAGCGGCACGCCGTATTGCAGGCCCACCGACACGGCGATGGCAAAGTTGTTCATCATCGCCCGGAAGCCTGCGCCTTCCTTGTGCATGTCGATGAAGATCTCGCCCAGCTTGCCGTCGTCATATTCGCCGGTGCGCAGATAAACCTTATGACCGCCGACGATGGCCTTCTGGGTGTACCCCTTGCGGCGCTGCGGCAGCTTCTCGCGGTTCGACCTGACGATCTCTTTGACGATGACGCGCTCGACGATCTTCTCGGCCAGGACGCGGGCCTTGTCGTGGGTGGACCCGTGGGCCAGGATCTCCTCGGCCTCGTCGTCATCCTCGATCAGGGCGCTGGCCAGCGGCTGGCTCAGCTTGGAGCCGTCGCGATAGAGGGCGTTGGCCTTGATCCCCAGGCTGTGCGACAGCTCGTACGCCGCCAGCGTGTCCGCGATGGTCGCGCTGGAGGGCATGTTGATCGTCTTGCTGATCGCCCCGGAAATGAAGCTTTGCGCCGCGGCCATCATGTGGATGTGGCTTTCCACCGACAGATAGCGCGTGCCGGTCTTGCCGCAGGGATTGGCGCAGTCGAACACCGGCAGATGCTCGGCCCGCAGATGCGGCGCGCCTTCCAGCGTCATCGTCCCGCAGACATGGTCGTTGGCCGCGTCGATCTGCGTCCGGCTGAAGCCCAGATGGCGCAGCAGGTCGAAGCTGGGGTCCGACAGCTTGTCCGCCGGGATGCCCAGGGTGCCGCGGCAGAAATCCTCTCCCAGCGTCCACTGGTTGAAGACGAAGCGGATGTCGAAGGCCGACGGCAGAGCCGCCTCGACCTTGGCGATCTCGGCCGCGCCAAAGCCGTGACCGGCCAGCGATGCATGGTTGATGGCGGGGCAGTTGCCCAAGGTGGCGTGGCCCACCGCGTGGCCCACGATCTCCTCGATCTGCGCTGGCGCATAGCCCAGCTTTTCCAGCGCCGCCGGGACCGACTGGTTGATGATCTTGAAATAGCCGCCGCCCGCCAGCTTCTTGAACTTGACCAGGGCAAAGTCTGGCTCGATCCCGGTCGTGTCGCAATCCATCACTAGGCCGATCGTGCCGGTGGGCGCGATGACGGTGGTCTGGGCGTTGCGGAAGCCGTGCGCCTGGCCCAGGGCCAGCGCCTCGTCCCAGGCCGCGCGGGCCAGCTCGACCAGGCCGACATCCGGGCAGTTCGCGGCGTCCAGCGCCACGGGGGCGACGTTCACGCCCTCGCACGCCGTGCCATGCGCCGCGGCGCGGTGGTTGCGGATCACGCGCAGCATGTGGTCCGCGTTGCGGGCATGGCCCGGGAACGCGCCCAGTTCCGCCGCCATCCGCGCGCTGGTCGCATAGGCCGTGCCGGTCATGATCGCCGACAGCGCCCCGCAGATCGCGCGGCCCTGGTCGCTGTCATAGCCCAGGCCCATGTTCATCAGCAGACCGCCGATATTGGCATAGCCCAGCCCCAGCGTGCGGAAATCATAGCTGCGCTGCGCGATCTCGCGCGAGGGGAACTGCGCCATCAGCACGCTGATCTCCAGCGTGACGGTCCACAACCGGCTGGCATGGACATAGGCGTCGGCGTCGAACCGGCCGTCGGTCCAGAAGGTCAGCAGGTTCATGGACGCCAGGTTGCAGGCGGTGTCGTCCAGGAACATGTATTCGCTGCACGGGTTCGATCCGCGGATCGGCCCGTCCTCGGGGCAGGTGTGCCAGGCGTTGACCGTGTCGTGGAACTGGATGCCCGGATCGGCGCAGGCCCAGGCCGCGTGGCCGATCTGGTCCCACAGGTCGCGCGCAGACACGGTCTTGGCGACCGTGCCGTCGGTGCGGCGGATCAGCTCCCACGGCGCATCCTCGCGCACCGCGCGCAGGAAGGCATCCGTCACCCGGACCGAGTTGTTCGAGTTCTGGCCCGAGACCGACACATAGGCCTCGGAATCCCAGTCCGTGTCATAGGTCGGGAACTCGATGCTGTCGAAGCCCTGGCGCGCGTATTGCAGCACGCGGTTCACATAGGTCTCGGGGATCATCGCGCGCTTGGCGCTGCGGATCGCGGCCTTCAGTGCGTCGTTGCGGGCCGGATCGACCTCTCCGCCGCCGGTGCGGATCGCCGCGAAGATGCCGTTCAGCTCACGCTCGTGCAGCTTGGAGCCGGCGACCAGGGACGCAACCTTCTGCTCCTCGATCACCTTCCAGTTCACGAAGGCCTCGATGTCGGGATGGTCCATGTCGCAGATGACCATCTTGGCCGCGCGGCGGGTCGTGCCGCCCGACTTGATCGCACCCGCGGCCCGGTCGCCGATCTTCAGGAACCCCATCAGGCCCGACGACTTGCCGCCGCCGGACAGCCGCTCACCCTCGCCGCGCAGCGACGAGAAGTTGGTGCCGGTGCCCGACCCGTACTTGAACAGGCGCGCCTCGCGGACCCACAGGTCCATGATGCCGCCCTCGTTCACCAGATCGTCGCTGACCGACTGGATGAAGCAGGCATGCGGCTGGGGATGCTCATAGGCGCTCGTCGATGCGGTCAGCGTGGCCGTCTTGTGATCGACATAGAAATGCCCCTGCCCCGGCCCGTCGATGCCATAGGCCCAATGCAGGCCGGTATTGAACCATTGCGGGCTGTTGGGCGCACCCATCTGGCGGGCCAGCATGTGGCGCATCTCGTCCAGATAGGCGCGGGCATCGGCCTCGGTCGTGAAATAGCCGCCCTTCCAGCCCCAATAGGTCCAGGCCCCCGCCAAGCGGTCAAAGACCTGCGCGGCGCTGGTCTCTCCGCCGAACCGGGCGTCCTCGGGCAGATCGGCCATTGCGGCATGGTCGGGAACGTGGCGCCACAGGAATTCGGGCACGCCCTTTTCGCGGACGGGCTTCAGCCGCGCGGGAACGCCGGCGCGACGAAAATATTTCTGGGCGATGACGTCGCTTGCGACCTGGCTCCAGCCCTCGGGGACCTCGACCGCGTCGTTGCGAAAGACCACCGTGCCGTCCGGATTGCGGATCTCGCTGAGGGTGGTGGTGAACGCGATGCCGCCATAGGCCCCGCCGGTTTCCGTGGTAAAGCGCCGCTCGATCTTCATCCTGCTTGTCCTTCCGGTCCCCTGCGCGCAGCCGCGATCCGCCCGTGCAGGGCGCGTCCGCCCCAGGGGACGGCCGTCAGATCAGGACTGCTGCGACGTTCCTGTGGTCGCCCCCGATAGGACCACCACATCTTGTGCCACACTGGCGATTGCCCACAAACTGCCGCCGCTTCGACGCTGTTTCAACCGAATTTTTTAGCGATCGGCCCCGCGAAAGCCGTTGACAGACAGCCCCATGGCTGCGTGCGGGATTCGCGCACAGAGACGTGCAGGAACAGGCGGTGCACGTGGCATACGGCGTCAAAAACCACGTCCGAACAGTCCCTTGCCGACCGCATTCCACGACTTGTCCACAGGCTTATCCGCAATTCATCCCCCGGTTGCGCACAGCCGATGCAGATCTGCCACGCCCGGCGGAAATCAGCGCATGGGCGTCAGGACACCATCATCGGTCACGATCAGGTCCAGCGGCTGGTCCGTCGGCTCGGCCGGGATCAGATCCAGCTGCTGGCAGGCATAGGCCAGACCGATCGCCGTCACCGGGCCCGATTTGCGCAGCATTTCCAACGTCCTGTCATAGAACCCGCCGCCATAGCCAAGGCGGTTTCCCTGCCGGTCGAACCCCGCCAGCGGAACGATCAGCACGCGGGGCGTCAGCACCTCGGCCGAATCGGCCGGGTGCGCCGTGCCGAAGGGTCCGGGCACCAGGGCCTCGTCGCGCCAGCGGCGATAGACCAGCGGGCGCGCCTTGCCGGTCACCACCGGCAGCACCAGCGGCCCGTCATGCGCGGCCATCGCGGCGCGGGGATCGGCCTCGTCGCGCATGGGCCAGTATCCGGCCAGAACCGTGCCCGCGTGTGGTGCCAGCGTCGCGATCAGGTTGCGCGACAGGGCCTGCCCGTCGCCGCCCGCCGCACGGGCCACCAGCGCCTGCGCGCGCAGCCGGGCCTTGTCCGCGGTCACAGCAGCACCGCCGTGGCCAGCCCCAGGAAGGCCAGGAAACCGATCACGTCGGTCATCATGGTCACGAAGGTTCCCGACGCCAGCGCGGGGTCCGCGCCCAGCTTGTTCAGGCCAAGCGGGATCAGGATGCCCGCCAGCGCGGCGACCAGCAGATTGATGATCATCGCCGACCCGATCACCGCCGCCAGACCCGGATCGCGGAACCAGACCCAGGTGATCGCAGCCATGATGACCCCGAAGAACACCCCGTTGGTCAGCCCCACGATGACCTCGCGCCGGACGACGCGCAGGGCGTTGGCTCGGCTGAGGTCGCGCGTCGCAAGGCCGCGCACCGCAACGGTCAGCGTCTGCGTCCCCGCGTTGCCCCCCATCGACGCCACGATCGGCATCAGCACGGCAAGGGCCACCAGCTGGGCGATGGCGTCCTCGAAGAAGGCGATGACGCTGGCGGCGGCCAGGGCGGTGACGATGTTGGTGGCCAGCCACGGCACGCGCTGGCGCACCGTCTGCATCACGCTGTCCGAGATGCTGGATTCGTCGCCCACCCCGGCCAGGCGCAGGATGTCCTCCTCATGCTCCTCGTCCAGGACCTGCATCGCGTCGTCGATGGTGATGACGCCCACCAGGCGGTCATCGCGGTCCACGACGGGGGCAGAGATCAGGTGATACTGGTTGAAGACATAGGCGACCTCGGCCTCCTCGGCAAAGGCGCTGATGGTGCGAAAGCTGTCCTCGGCCAGCTCGCGCAGCGTGGCGTCGCTGCGCGATGCCAGCAGGCGACCCAACGTGACATAGCCCACCGGATGGCGGCGCGGATCGACCAGGACGATGTGATAGAACTGTTCGGGCAGCCATTCCTCGGCGCGCAGGAACTGGATGGCACGGGCCACGGTCCAATGCTCGGGCGCGGTAACGACCTCGGACTGCATCAGGCGGCCGGCGGAATATTCTGGATAGGCCAGCGACTGCTGGACCGCCGCGCGGTCGCCCGCATCCAGCGCGGCCAGGATCAACGCCCTCTCGGCGTCGTCCAAGTCCTCGACCAGGTCGACGACGTCGTCGCTGTCCATCTCGCGGACGGCATCGTCCAGGACCGCGCGGGGCAGCTGCTCCAGCACCTCCTCGCGGATGGATTCGTCGATCTCGGACAGGACATCGCCGTCGATGCCGTCGGCATAAAGCGTCAGGAAGGCGCGGCGGTCGCCGGGGGTCAGCCGCTCGATCAGGTCGGCGATGTCGGCCGGGTGCATCGGCTCCAGGGCCGCGTCCAGTGCGGCGCGGTCGCCGGCCTCGACGGCCGCGTCGACGCGGTTCAGCAGATCGTCGGTTTCGGTCGCGCGGTTTTCGTCGGCCATGCTGCCCCCTGCGTTCTTGTCGTGTCAGCCGTTCAGCAGATCCAGCGCCGCGCGGTGCAGCGCCTCGGACGCGGCGGCGATCACCTGACCGCCTTGGGCGGCGGACCCGCCCTGCCAGTCGGTCACGATGCCGCCCGCGGCCTGCACCACCGCCAGCGGACCCGCGATGTCATAGGATTGCAGCCCCGCCTCGATCACCAGATCGACCTGGCCCAAGGCCAGCAGGCCATAGGCATAGCAGTCCAGCCCGTATCGCGTCAGCCGCGCCCGGTCGGCCACGCGGCGAAAGGCCGCGGCCTCGGCCGCCGTGCCGATTTCGGGAAAGGTCGTCAGCAGCGTCGCGCGCTCCAGCGGCGTGCCGCCGCGCACGCGCAGCGCCCGTTCGCCCGCGGCCGAGGTCAGCCGGGCATGGCCAAGCCCGCCCTCGAACCGCTCGCCGACATAGGGCTGGTCGATCAAGCCATAGATGACGTCCCGCCCGTCGGACAGGCCGATCAGCACGCCCCAGCTGGCCGCCCCGCACAGGAACGCGCGCGTGCCGTCGATCGGATCCAGGATCCAGGTCAGGCCGCTGGTGCCGGGGGTCGCGCCATATTCCTCGCCCAGGATGGCGTCATCGGGCCGCTCGCGCGCCAGCACGTCGCGCATCGCGCTTTCGGCATCGCGGTCGGCCTGGGTCACCGGGTCGAAATCGGCCGGCCGCTTGTTGTCGGCCGCCAGATCCGCGTGGCGGAACCACGGCAGGATTGCCCGACGGGCAGCGTCTGCCATCAGATGCGCGGTGCGGGTGATCTGGTCTGCGTCCTGCATGCGGCCCCCTGCGTGTCGTCACGCCGGGTGTAGCCTGTCATGCGCCGGGGGACCAGCGGTCAAAGGGGGCCGTCGTCCGGCGGTCAAGCGGCGCGGGACGGCGGCAGGGTCATCCGCCTTCTGGCGGTCAGGCCTTTCAGGCGGCGTCGGACAGGACGCGGGCCAGCTCGAAGATCTGGCGACGCTGCGCCTCGGGCATGGCGTAATAGGCGCGCACCAGCTGCAGCGCTTCCTTGTCGGCGAAGATGTCGCCTTCGACCACGCCGGGAACCTCGCCCTCGGACAGGCCCTCGAAGAAGAAGCTGACCGGAACGTCGACCGCCCGCGCGATGTCCCACAGACGCGAGGCCGAGACGCGGTTCATGCCGGTCTCGTACTTCTGGATCTGCTGGAACTTGATGCCGACCTTGTCGGCGAGTTGCTGTTGAGTCATGCCAATCATCCAGCGACGATGGCGGATACGCTTACCAACGTGAACATCTACACTATGCTTCATTGCCCCAACCTTTTGCAATCTCAGGATGCTCTAGCCCGGAAAGGCACAATTTTCGAGTGTCAACTTGGTTAATCGGGGCTTTCCTGACCATAAAGACAGGTCCAAGGGTGTCCTTGCGGCCATATCGGCATCGCGTTGACTTGGCCAGCGGGGATGCGAACGTGCAGACAACATCCGAGGGCCACAATACATGTCACAAATGATTCGCGCAGCCTTCATCTCGGCCCTGGGTCAGGACCCGGTGATCCGGGATGTTCCGCCCCCCGTGGCCTGTCCCGATCAGGTGCTTTTGCGCATGGGCGCGGCGGCATTGAATTTTGCCGACCTGCTCAAAGCCAAGGGACAGTACCAGGAACCGGCCGATCCGCCCTTCGTGCCGGGGCTGGAGGGGGCGGGCACCGTCCTCTCGGCGCCCGCCGGATCGGGCCTGGTTGCCGGCACACGCGTGGTCGTTTCGGCACCGGGCACGATGTCGCAGGTGATGGCGGTCGATCCGGGGGCCGTCCAGGCCATTCCGGACGCCATGACGCTGGAACAGGCGGCGGGCTTTCAGGTGGCTTATGGGACAAGTCACCTGGCCCTGGCCGGGCGCGGCGCGCTGCAGGCGGGACAGACGCTGGTCGTTCTGGGGGCCGCGGGCGGGGTCGGGCTGACCGCGGTGCAGATCGGCGCCGCGATGGGCGCGCGGGTGATCGGCATCGCGCGCGGCGCCGACAAGGTCGAGGTGGTCCGCCAGGCGGGGGCATCCCACGTGATCGACAGCGCCAGTTGCCCCGATCTGCGCGCGGCGCTGCGCGATCTTGGCGGCGCGGACGTGGTCTATGACCCCGTGGGCGCCGAACCGGGCGAGGCGGCGTTCCGCGCCCTGCGTCCCGGCGGGCGGTTCCTGGTCATCGGTTTTGCCGGCGGTCGCCCCCCGGTGCTGCCCCTGAACCACGCGCTGGTCAAGAACATCGCTATCCACGGCTTCTACTGGGGCGGCTATCGCGGGCTGGACCCGCAGGCGCTGCGGGACAGCATCGACGCGCTGTTCGACCTGTTCCGCGCGGGCCGGCTGGACCCTGTCGCGGGCGCCACCCTGCCCCTGGACGATCTGCCCCAGGGCTACGCCATGCTGAGAGAGCGGCGCAGCGTTGGCAAAGTGGTCATCACGCTGTGATCACGACGCATTTGAGCCAAGCGCGGCATTGAAAAATCCCGCCTTTCCACCGATATTGGACCCAAGCCGGCACTGCGTCGGCATGCCTTCCAAGGGAGACATCGATGGCAGATTACAACACGTACCGTACCGCGCAGGGCGTAGGCCACCGCACGGCGGCGGTCGACCAGGGCCTGCGGGCCTACATGAACAAGGTTTATGGGCTGATGGCGGTCGGCATGGGTGTAACCGCCGCGACCGCCTATGGCACCGCGACCGCCGCCATGACCAACCCGGCCGTGGCCAACACGCTGTACAACTCGCCGCTACGGTGGGTGATCATGTTCGCGCCGCTGCTGATGGTGTTCGCCTTTGGCGCGGCCCTGAACCGGCTGTCCGTCTCGGCGGCGACCGGGGTTTTCTACGCCTTCGCGGCGCTGATGGGCGTCTCGATCAGCTCGATCTTCCTGGTCTATACCGGGGTGTCGATCGTCCAGACCTTCCTGGTCACGGCCATCGCCTTCGCGGGCCTGTCCCTGTGGGGCTATACCACAAAGAAGGACCTGTCGGGCTGGGGCACGTTCCTGCTGATGGGCCTGATCGGCCTGATCGTCGCGTCGATCGTGAACATCTTCATCGCCTCCTCGGCCATGCAGTTCGCGATCTCGGTCATCGGCGTGCTGATCTTCGCGGGCCTGACCGCCTACGACACGCAGAACATCAAGAACACCTACCTGCAGATGCAGGGTTCGGGTGCGGATTTCCTGGGCAAGTCCGCCATCATGGGCGCGCTGAAGCTGTACCTGGACTTCCTGAACCTGTTCATGTTCCTGCTGTCCTTCATGGGCAACCGCGAATAATCCAACGCACCTGCGACATGAAAAGAGGCCCCCTTTCGGGGGCCTTTTGCTTTTGCATGGCGGGGTCTCAGGCGGCCTGCCGGACCGGCGGCAGGGACGATGCCGCCTCGGCCGCGATCTCAAAGCTGCGCAGCCGGGCCGTGTGATCGTGGATCTGGCCGGTCAGGATCACCTCGTCGGGGCGATAGGTCTCGACCAGACGCGACAGCTGGTCGCGGACGCGCTCGCGGTCACCCACTGCACTGATGCGCAGCGCACCGTCGACGGCCTGGCGCATCTGCGCGCCGATCTCGGCGTCGATGTCGCGGACCGGGCGCGGCAGCTTGCCGGGCTGGCCGGTCCGCAGGCGCGCGAAGGCCAGCTGCATCGTCGTGCGCAGATAGGCGGCCTCTCCGGCGTCGTCGGCGGCAAAGACGTTCGCCGCCAGCACCGCATAGGGCTTCTGCCCCCAGGGCGAGGGGCGGAACCGTTCGCGATAGATGCTCAGCGCTTGTTCCAGCTGTTCGGGGGCGAAGTGGCTGGCGAAGGCATAGGGCAGGCCCAGATGCGCCGCCAGCTGCGCGCCGAACAGGCTGCTGCCGAGGATCCAGACGGGGATGTTCGTCCCCTCTCCGGGCAGCGCGCGGACGGCCGCGCCCGCGCGTTCAGGGCCCAGATAGTCCAGCAGCTCGACCACGTCCTGCGGAAAGCTGTCGGCCATCGGATCCCGGCGCAGGGCGCGGATCACCGCGCCGTCACCCCCGGGCGCGCGGCCCAGGCCTAGGTCGATGCGGTCGGGAAAGGCCGTGGCCAGGGTCCCAAAGGCCTCGGCCACGGTCAGCGGCGCATGGTTGGGCAGCATGATGCCGCCCGCCCCCACGCGGATCGTCCTGGTCGCCTGTGCGACCAGTCCGATCAGGACCGCGGTCGCGGCGCTGGCGATGCCGGGCATGTTGTGATGCTCGGCCAACCAGAAGCGGTGATAGCCCCAGCCCTCGGCATGTTGGGCAAGGTCGATCGTGTTGCGGATGGCGTCCTGCGCCGTGGACCCTTCGGGAACCGGCGACAAGTCGAGAACGGAATAGGGAAGATGCTGTGTCATTCCCCTGATCTAGGCCGCCTGCCCCGCTTTGCAATAACGGGACAGGACATACCAGGCAGTCGTTCAGGCCATCTTGCGCAGATAGGTCCAGGTCGGCACCCGGCCGCCCCGCGCGACGGACCAGCTTTCGGCATCGCCCAGATAGACGAAGCCGCAATTGGTCAGCACCCGGGCCGATCCCGGATTGTCCTGAAACGCCTCGGCGAACAGGGTCCGTGCCCCGTGCGGGTTCGCCGCGACAAGGGCCGCCACGGCCTCGGTCGCGAAGCCGGTGTTCCAGAAGCCCGCGCCGATCCAGAAGCCCAGTTCCGACTGCGACCCCTCCATGCGGGTCAGCGACACGACGCCCAGCAGCTCGGCCAGCTTGTGGTCCGACCCGTCGATGGCCCAGACATCCTCGGACCGATCCGCGGCCAGGGAGCGGGCGACGAAACTCTCGGCGGCGCCGCGGGGCAAGGGATGGGGGATGGCGCGCGTGCCTTCGGCCACGCGTCGGTCGGCGGTGTAATGTTCGATCAGGCCGGCATCAGAGGCGCGCAGCGGTCGCAGCGTGAACCGCTCTGTCGCGATCACGGGCTGGGCCGGGCCATCGGCCAAGACGGGCGCAAGGTCGTCCAGACGACTTCCCTCGCGCATGGGTGCAGACATCACCATGTTTCCTCCCCAAGAAACCGATCAATAAATGTGACGATAAAACGGTTCGGGGGACCGGCTCTCGCCGATCCCCCCTTAGCATCAGAATATTACGCTAAGGTTACTCGGCTGCTTCCAGCTCGGCGGGGACGATCGAAATGAACGTCCGGCCCTTCAGGCCCTTCTTGAAGCTCACATGGCCGTCGGTCAGCGCAAACAGGGTGTGATCCTTGCCCATGCCGACGTTCACGCCCGGCCACCAGGTGGTGCCGCGCTGACGTGCGATGATGTTGCCCGCGATGGCGGCCTGGCCACCGAACAGCTTGACGCCAAGACGGCGTCCCGCGCTGTCGCGGCCGTTGCGGGAAGAACCGCCTGCTTTCTTATGTGCCATGGGTCGTTCTCCTTAGGCTTCAGCGGCGTCTTTGGCCGGTTTCTTGGTCTTGGCGGGCGCATCCGCGGCCTCGACCTTCGTGCGGGCGCCGACGGCGGTCTTGACGCCGGTCTTGTCCGCACCCTTGTCCAGCACGTCGGTGACGCGCAGCAGCGTCAGCTGCTGACGGTGACCGCGGGTCCGCTGCGAGCTGTGCTTGCGGCGGCGCTTGACATAGGTGATGACCTTGTCGGCCTTGATCTGCTCGATCACGGTGGCCTGCACGCAGGCACCGGCGACCAGGGGCGCACCCAGAGTCGAACCAACCATCAGCACATCGTTGAACTGGACCGTATCGCCAGCCGCGGCATTCAGCTTTTCAACGCGCAGGACGTCGCCCGCCTGCACCTTGTACTGCTTGCCGCCAGTTTTCAGAACCGCGAACATCGCTTTCTTCCTTCATCACCGCGTCCTGCGGCCCCGACAATGTCGGCGTTGGGGGGCGAACCCCGCCTTCGGACGGCGCACCCTTGTGCGGGTGTCGTTAAAAACAATCGACCGGCCAAGGGCGGTTGCCCTGCCGGTGCGCTGCATTTGCCCGATCCGGGCCTGCCTGTCAAGGCCGGTGCGATGGCGCGGAACCCTGCGGCACCGCGGGGCTTGTACCCTGCCACTGACAGGACCGGACCCCAGCTGATGCAACGCTTCTCCTGCCCGCATTGCGGCACGCGCGCCTATTTCCACAACCTGATCTGTCTGTGCGGAGAGCCGCTGGTCTATGCGCCGGTCTTGCGGCGGATGGTAGCGGACGCCCCCCATTGCGCCAACCGCCCGCGCATCGCCTGCAACTGGGCGGCCGAGGTTCCGGGCGGCTTCTGCGCGTCCTGCGCCATGTCGCATGTCGTGCCGGTGATGAACATCGGCGACAACCAGCGCCTGCTGGCCAGCGCCGAACGCGCCAAGCGGTGGGTTCTGGCCAACCTTGCGGAATGGGACTGGTTCACCCCGGCCGATCCGGGGCGGCGTCCGCGGTTCCTGATGCTGTCCGAACATACCGGCGGGCGCGATCAGCAGATCATCATGGGCCATGCCAACGGAGAGATCACCATCAACGTGACCGAGGCGGACGAGCTGATCCGCCTGAAACGCCAGCTGAAGCTGGGCGAGCAGTACCGCTCGATGGTCGGCCATTTCCGCCACGAGATCGCGCATTTCCTGTTCGACCGCCTGAAGGTCCTGCCCGATTTCCTGCCCGCCTTCCGCGCCGTCTTCGGCGACGAGCGGGCCGATTACGCCCAGGCCCTCAAGAACCACTATGCCGATCCGCGCGACCCGGCAGGCGATTTCATCACCACCTATGCCACCTCGCACCCGCACGAGGACTGGGCGGAGACGGTCGCCCACCTGCTGCACCTGACGGACGTGGCCGACAGCTTCTGCAGCACGCATCTGGACATGCCGGGCGTGCCGCCGGACTATCACCCCTATTCCGAGACCGATCCGTATCGCCTGCTGAACATCGCGGCCGAGATCACCATCGCGGTCAACGACATCAATCGCGCGCTGGACAACAGCGACCTCTACCCGTTCGTGCTGACCGTGCCGGTCCGGCACAAGATCGCCTTCGCCCATGGCTGGCTGCAGAACCACCTTGCCCGCGGCGAGGGGAAGGCCGCCTAGACAGCGGCCTTTTCCTCCAGCGACATCCATTCCTCCTCGGCATCGGCCAGGGCAGCCTGGCGTTCGGACAGGGCCAGGCTGGCCTTTTCGAACTTGGCGGGCGCGGTCTGGAACAGCGTCGGGTCGGACATGAATTCCGACAGCTTGGCGATCTCTGCTTCCAGCTTTGCGATGATGCCGGGCAACGCATCCAGCCGGTGCCGTTCGGTGAAGCTGAGGCCATCGCGCGCGGCCCTGGGCTTTTCCGTCACCGGCACGGCCTTGGCGACCGCGACGGGCTCCTCGACCACTGTCTCGCCGCGCTGCGCCTGGTAATCGCTCCACCCGCCGGCATAGACGGTGGCGCGGCCGTCACCCTCCATCGCCACGGTGGTGTCGGCCACCCGGTCGATGAAATCGCGATCGTGGCTGACCAGCAGCACGGTGCCGTCATATTCGCCCAGCAGGTCCTGCAGCAGGTCCAGCGTCTCGACGTCCAGATCGTTGGTCGGTTCGTCCATGACCAGCAGGTTCGACGGCCGCGCCATCAGCCGCGCCAACAGCAGACGCGCCTTCTCGCCGCCAGACAGGCTGCGGACGGGTGCGCGGGCCTGGGCGTCGTCGAACAGGAAATCCTTCAGATAGGCCACGACATGCTTGGGCTGGCCCCGCACCATCACCTGGTCGGCGCGGCCCGACACGCGCATCTCGGGGTCGCCGGTCAGCGATTCCCACAGCGTCTGGTCGGGGTTCAACGCGGCGCGGGCCTGATCGAAGACCGCGATCTCCAGGTTGGTGCCCATCGTGACCGTGCCTTGGTCGGGGGCGATCTCTCCGGTCAGCATCTTGATCAGCGTGGTCTTGCCCGCGCCGTTCGGCCCGACAAAGGCGATGCGATCGCCGCGCTGGATGCGCAGGTCGAAGGGCCGCAGGATGGTCTTGTCGCCGAAGGCCTTGGCGATGCCGGTGGCCTCGACCACCTTCTTGCCGCTGGTGGTGCCGCTGTCGAACGCCATCGCGGCGGTGCCCTGACGGCGGATCTGGCTGCTGCGCTCGGCCCGCAGGGCGGCCAGGGCGCGGACGCGGCCTTGGTTGCGCTTCCTGCGCGCGCTGATGCCCTCGACGGCCCATCGGGCCTCGGCCTTGATCTTGCGGTCCAGCTTGTGGCGGGCGTCATCCTCGGCGGCCCAGGTCGCCTCGCGCCAATCCTCGAAGCCTTCGAAGCCCCGTTCCTGCCGACGGACCTGGCCACGGTCGATCCACAGCGTCGCCTTGGTCAGGCGGCGCAGAAAGGCGCGGTCGTGGCTGATCAGCACAAAACCCGCACGGGTCTGGGACAGATGGTCCTCCAGCCAGCCGATGGCCTCGATGTCCAGGTGGTTGGTCGGCTCGTCCAGCAGCATCAGTTCGGGCGCCTGCGCCAGCAGGCGGGCCAGCGCGGCGCGGCGACGCTCGCCGCCCGATGCGGTGGCCACGGGGCGGTCGGGGTCGAACTTCAGCCCCTCGGCGGCCATGTCGACGCGGTAATCCTCGCCCGGCTCCAACCCGTCGCGGGCAAACTCGCCAAGCGTCTCAAAGCCCGACAGGTCCGGGTCCTGCTCCATGTAGCCGGTCGAGACACCGGCGGCCAGGACCACCTCGCCCCGGTCGGGTTCAACGAAACCGGCCATCACCTTCATCAGGGTGGACTTGCCCGACCCGTTCCGACCGACCAGCGCGACGCGGTCGCCCGGCTGGACATTCAGGGACAGGCCCTCGAAAATGGGATCGCCGCCATAGGTCAGCGAGATCTCGGAGAGTTGCAAAAGGGGTGCGCGTGCCATGACCGCGCCCTAGCCCGGCGCTGCGTCGGGGTCAATCCACCGGATTGCTTGACAGGTTCGGTCGGAATTGCCACAAGACGCGGGAATTCTGACCAAAGGAGTCAACATGCGTCCCCTGATCATCGCCACGCTGCTGGGTGCCACCGCCATGCCGGCCCTGGCGCAGGAAGTGAACGTCTATTCGCACCGCCAGCCCGAGCTGATCCAGCCGCTGATCGACGCCTTCACCGCCGAGACGGGCATTCCGGTCAACGTGGCCTTCGTCGACAAGGGCATGGTCGAGCGCCTGCAGGCCGAGGGCGACCGTTCGCCCGCCGACCTGGTGCTGACCGTCGACGTGGCCCGCCTGGGCGAGGTCAAGGACGCGGGCGTCCTGCAGCCGGTCGAGGACCCGGCGCTGGAGGCGATCCCCGCCGGCCTGCGCGACGACGAGAACCAGTGGTTCGCCCTGACCACCCGCGCCCGCATCGTCTATGCCAGCAAGGAGCGCGTGGCCGACGGAGAGGTCACCACCTACGAGGATCTGGCCGATCCGAAATGGGAAGGCCGCATCTGCACCCGCAGCTTCACCAACGACTATAACGTCGCGCTGACCGCGGCCTATCTGGCCCATCACGGCGAGGAAGAGACCGTCGCCTGGCTGGAGGGCGTCAAGTCGAACCTGGCCAAGCGTCCCGAGGGCGGCGACCGCGACCAGGTCAAGGCGATCTGGGCCGGCGAATGCGACATCAGCCTGGGCAACACCTATTACATGGGCGCGATGCTGAAGGATGACGAGCAGAAGGAATGGGCCGAATCGGTCCGTATCGTCTTCCCGATCTTCGAGGATGGCGGCACGCATGTGAACGTGTCCGGCGTGGCGATGACCAAGTCCGCGCCGAACCGCGACGCGGCCCTGCAGCTGATGCAGTTCCTGGCCGGCGAAGAGGCACAGCGCATCTATGCCGAAACCAACAACGAGTTCCCCGTGACCGAGGGTGTCGAGCGGTCCGAGCTGGTGGCCAGCTGGGGCGACTTCACCGCCGACGATCTGACGCTGACCGAGATCTCGGACCTGCGCCCGCAGGCGCTGGACCTGATCGAGCGCGTCAACTTCGACGGGTGACGGCTTCTTGCGTCGGGGCCCCAACCCCCCGACGCAAGGAAACTTACAGATGTCCGCAAAAGGCGCAGGCGCGGGCTTGCGCCTTTTTCGTTGCTGACGCAATCATCGCCGCTTGTGAGCCTTGGAGACGCGGTTTGGCACAGAAGATCATCATCGACACGGACCCCGGTCAGGACGACGCGGTGGCCATCCTGCTGGCGCTGGCCTCTCCGGAACTGCAGGTCCTGGGCATCGTCGCGGTGGCCGGCAACGTGCCGCTGGCCCTGACGGAGGTGAACGCCCGCAAGGTGGTCGAACTGTCGGGCCGGACCGACGTGCCGGTCTTTGCGGGCCGCGACCGGCCCCTGTCGCGCGATCTGGTAACGGCCGAACACGTGCATGGCAAGACCGGTCTGGACGGGATCGAGCTGCCCGCGCCCACCCTGCCCCTGCAGGCGCAGGACGGCGTCGATTTCATCGTCGAGACCCTGCGCACCCATGATGCGGGCACCGTGACGCTGGTGCCCATCGGCCCGCTGACCAACATTGCCGAGGCATTCCGCCGCGCCCCCGACATCATCGGACGCGTGCAGCAGATCGTGCTGATGGGCGGTGCCTATTTCGAGGTGGGCAACATCACCCCCGCGGCCGAATTCAACATCTATGTCGATCCCGAGGCCGCGGCCGAGGTGTTCGCCGCGCGCGTGCCACTGGTCGTCATGCCGCTGGACGTGACGCACAAGGCGCTGACCGACCGGGCCTGGGTCGAGGCGATGCGCGCCCTGCCCGGCCGCTGCGGCCCGGCCGTCGCGGGCTGGACCGACTTCTTCGAACGCTTCGATACCGCGAAATACGGCAGCCTCGGCGCGCCACTGCATGATCCCTGCACCATCGCCTGGCTGCTGGACCCCGACCTGTTCCAAGGCCGCCACATCAACGTCGAGATCGAGATCGAGGGCCGCTGGACCACCGGCATGACCGTCGCAGACTGGTGGCGGGTCAGCGGGCGGACACCCAACGCGCTGTTCCTCAAGGACGTGGACCGCGACGCGCTGTTCGACATGATCCACGACCGCATCGCGCGGCTGCCCTAGGGCGCATCCTCGGACGGGGGCGGTTCGGGCAGCGGCACGACCCCCTCTCCGTCGCCGATGCGATCGTCCAGCGCCGCGACCAGCTGTTCGGTGACGTCGATCGCGTCCAGCGACACGAAGATCGTGCGCCGGTCCAGAACCGCCACGGCGCCCCGGTCCTGCATCACCTGACCCATCACCGGCAGCGCGGCCCGAAAGAAGGCCGCCCGGTCGGCCTCGGCCCAGGCATTCAGGTCCTGGACCGCTTGCGCGCGCTCCCGGCGGATGCGCGTCGCGCGGATGTCGAAGCTTTCGGCCAGCTCGCGGAATTCGGCCGCGGGCAGCGTGCTGCGCTGTTCGGTCAGGCGTGCCTCCTCCGAAGACAGCAGCTGCGTCAGGCGGTCGTTCTCGGCGGTGACCTCCTCGCCCTTGGCCTCCAGCCGGGCCTGCGCGCGCAGACCCCAGGCCGAGGACAGGTACAGAACCTCCTGGTCCAGCGTCAGGATCGGCGCGCTTTCGGCCGCCTCCTCGGGGCTGGGAATGGTGCTGTTGGGCAGGACGGGCGGTGTGGCGATCGGCGGGATCTCGGGCGCCGGGATGTCGGGCACCGTCGCATCCTGCGCGGCGGCGGGCAGCGCCATCAACGCCGCCGCCACCAGCCGCAGTCCCGTCCGAAGGACCGGCATCAGAAGTTCGTCTGGATCGTCAGGTCGAAATTCTGTTCCAGGTCATAGTCTTCCTTCTGCAGCGCCTGCGAGAAGTTGAAGCGCAGCGGACCGATGGGCGTGGTCCAGAAGATCGACGCGCCGACCGCGGCGCGCGTGTACATGTCGTCATCGACCGGGACGCCGCCGGTGCCGATGGTCCGGTCCAGACCCCACAGCGAGCCGACATCGACGAAAAGACCGCCCTGGATGCCGTATTCCTCGGGAAGGCCGATGGGAAACTGCGCCTCGCCGCGCGCCGCCCAGTAGAAGTTGCCGCCCAGGCCGTCCTCGTTCACCGCAGCCAGGTCGCGCGGCCCGATGCCGTTCGGCTCGAACCCGCGGACGCGGTTGCCGGTGCGGAAGCGGTCCAGGATCCAGGTCGAATAATCGCCGTAGGTATAGATCGCCCCGGCCTCGACCTCGCCGCGCAGGGTCACGCTCTCGCGCCAGGCGGTGCTTTCGACGCCGGCCAGCGCGGTCGTGGTGATCGTCTTGGTGTCGCCCCCCGCACCCGCGAAATCCTGCGAGAAGCGGAACCGGTACGCGGTCAGCGGGTCCAGCCCGGTGCGGCGCGAATCCCAGTTGTAGGTATAGCCAAGCGACGAGGTCAGGCGCGTGCCCTCCTCGGCGATCAGCAGGGCCGAGCTGTCCTCGGTCACGTTGGACAGCTTGTCCTCCGAAATGCGGTAGCGCAGCTCGATCCGTGCATTGGCCGAGATCGGGAACTCCAGCGACGGCTGGATGCGGATCTGACGGGTGTCGAAATCCGAATTCAGGCCCTCGGTCTCGGTGTAGTTGGCCGAGAAACCAAAGCGCAGGTCGCGGCCCAGGAAGAACGGCTCGATGAAGGTGACCCCGGCGGCGCGGTCGTCGGTCGCGGTCTGCAACTGCAGGCCCAGGGTCTGGCCGCGGCCCAGGAAGTTCTGCTCGGTCAGGCCGATGTTGAAGCCCACGCCCGAATTGACGCCATAGCTGGCGCCCAGGGACAGCGACCCGGTCGGCTGTTCCTCGACATTGACGCCGACGATGACCTGGTCGGGGCTGCTGCCCTCGCGGGTCTGGACCTGCGCATCCGCGAAATAGCCAAGCGCCCGCACGCGTTCGGCCGAATTGCGGATCTCGCGCGGGTTGAAGGGGTCGCCCTCGACGGTGGTGAACTGGCGGCGGATCACCTGATCCAGCGTCGTGGTGTTGCCCTCGATGTCGATGCGCTCGACGAAGACGCGCTGGCCGCGGGTCAGCGCGAAGGTCAGGTCCAGCGTCTGGTTTTCCGGGTTGCGCGTGACGCGAGGCTCGATGTTGACGAAGTTCAGGCCCTGCTGGATGGCGATCGTCTCCATCCGGCGGATCGACGTGTCGATCACCGACGGGTTGTAGAACGACCCGCGCCGGACGCGGCTCTGCTCGGCGAACAGCGACGCATCGACGCCCGGGATCTCCGAGATGGTCTCGACCCGGCCAAAGCGATAGCGCGGCCCTTCGGAAATGTTGAAGGTGATGAAGAACGCGTCACGTTCACGCGCGATTTCGGGCGCCACGCCCTGCACGCGAAAATCGGCGTAACCCTGCGAACGATAGAAATCGGTCAGCAGCTGTTCGTCCAGCGGGATGCGCTCGGGCGCAAAGGTGTCGCGGCGGATGAAGGTCCGCAGCAGGCCCGCCTGCTTGGTCTCCAGCACGTTGCGCAGGCGGCGGTCCGAATAGGCGCGGTTGCCGACAAAGCTGACGCGCTCGATCTCGGTGACGTTGCCTTCGCGGATCTCGAAGACCAGATCGACGCGGTTGCCGCTGCGGCGGATGATGCGCGGATCGACGCGGGCGGCCAGGCGTCCCTCGGCGGCATAGGTCTGGGCGATGGCCTGGGCATCCTGGATGGCCTGGCTGGGCTGATAGACGCGGCGCGACTGGCTGCGCACGATCTCGGCCAGACGCTCGTCGTTCAGGCGGCGGTTGCCCTCAAAGGTGATCTGGTTGACGATCGGATACTCGCTGACGCGCACGACCAGGGTGGACCCCTGCGGGATCAGTTCGACCGTCTCGAACAGGCCGGAGTTCTGCAGGCGCTGCAGGCCGTCGTTGATCTGGCCGGGGCTCAGGTCCTGGCCCTGCGGCAAGGCCAGCGTGGACAGCACGGCGCCCGTCTCGATCTGCTGGTTGCCCTGAACCTGGATGCTGCCGAAGACCACGGCGGCGGCCTGCTGCGGGATCATTCCGATTGGCGCCGCGATCGCCAGGGACGTCACCAGCGCCAATGCGCCCTTGCCCAGTTTCCGTTCCATGATGGCCCCTCTTGTATCCGCCTGCACGCGCCCGGTTCGGGCTGTCGTTTTGCCTATGGTCTGTAGCCCCATCGGGGCGGGGCTGTCAAAACCGCAAGCGCATCAAGGGCAGAAAAGATCGTTCGTGAGCCCGAAAATCATCAGTGACAGGACCGCCGCCATGCCAATCGCGGTCAGCAGGTTCAGCGCCTTGTCCGAGGGCGGGCGTCCGCGGACGGCCTCGTAGGCGTAGAACATCAGGTGGCCGCCATCCAGCACGGGGATCGGCAGCAGGTTCAGGAACCCGATCGCCGCCGACAGGACCGCGATCCACCACAGGAAGTTCGCGCCGCCCGCGCTGGCCGCTTGGCCGGTGCTTTCCGCGATGCTGATCGCGCCGCCCAGGTTGCAGGTGCCGATCTGCCCCGAGATCATCGCCCACATCCCCGTCAGCGACGACGTGATGATCCCCCAGGTCTGCCCGACGCCCAGGCCAAGCGCCTCCAGCGGCCCGGCACTGCGGGTCTGGGGCGAGAAGAAGCTTTCGCCGCCCGTCACCCCGATCAGCCAGCGCTGCTCGAACCCGCCGCCATCGGCCGGCAGGTCTGACAGCTTGGGTGACAGGGTCACGTCCAGCTCTCCGGTGCCGGGACGCCACAGGCGAAGGTCCAGGGGCCGGCCCTCGGCAGCCTCGACCGCCTCGCGCATCTGGGTAAAGCGGGTGACGGGCTGGCCGTCGATGGCCAGCACCACGTCGCCCGCGCGCATGCCGGCATCGGCCGCGGCACTGCGCGGCGCCACGCCGCCGATGCGCGCCGGCATCGGGTCGGGGCCTGTCACGGTCAGCGTCCGGCCGTCGCGTTCGACCTGCCAGTCCTGCTGCCCGGCCACCGGCAGCGTTTCGGTCAATGCGCCGATGTCGCGCCAGGTGGCGACCGGCTGGCCGCCAAGGGCCAGGATACGGTCGCCGGGCTGCAGGTCGTTGACGATGGCGGGCGGCGCCTCGCTGACGGCGCCCACGCGCACCTCGTCCACGGGCAGGCCCTGGACGATCGCGAAGCCCGCGAAGACCAGGATCGACAGCACAAAATTGAATACCGGCCCCGCCAGCAGCGTCGCGAACCGCGCCCACAGCGGCGCGCCCTGCAACGTCTGGCGGCGCAGGGCGGGGTCGACAGCGCGCCCCGGCCCGGCACTGGCCGCGTTGTCGTCGCCCAGGAACCGCACATAGCCGCCAAGCGGCAGCGCCGCGACCTGCCACAGCGTCCCGCGACGGTCACGGCGAGAGAACAGGCGCGGGCCAAAGCCCACGCTGAACACCTCGGCCCGGATGCCCGACCAGCGGCCGACGATGTAATGGCCGTATTCGTGGACGGTCACGATGACCGCCAGGGCGGTGACGAAGGCCAGCAGCGTGCCGGCGGTCTGGGCAAAGGCGTTGATCACTGGGCGGCCTTTCGTCGGGCCAGGCCGTCCCAATGCAGGACGGTGGGCAGGTCTTCGGGGTCGCGGGCAAAGCCGGGCTGGGCGGACAGCGCCTCCAGCGTGGCCTCGACCCTGGGGGCCATGTCGGTAAAGCGGATGCGCCCGGCGATGAAATCGTCCAGCGCCTGTTCCTTGGCGGCGTTGAAGACCGCGCCTGCGGCCCCGCCCGCGGCCATCACCTCGCGCGCAAGGCGCAGGGCGGGCCAGCGCGTCTCGTCGGGGGCGCGGAAGGTCAGGCTGCCAAGCGCGGCCAGATCCAGCGCGGCCACGGGCAGCGGCCGCCGTTCTGGCCAGTGCAGCGCATAGCCAATCGCGTGGCGCATGTCGGGGGCGCCCAGATGGGCGATGGTGCCGCCGTCATGATGGGTGACCATCGCGTGAATGATCGATTCTGGGTGGACCAGAACCTTGATGCGGTCGGCGGTCAGGCCGAAGAACTCCTTGGCCTCGATGACCTCCATCGCCTTGTTGAACATCGAGGCGCTGTCGATGGTGATCCGCTGACCCATCGCCCAGTTCGGATGGGTCGATGCCTCGGCCACCGTCGCGGCCGCCAGCCGCTCCAGCGGCCAATCGCGGAACGCGCCACCCGATGCGGTGATGGTCACATCCTTGACGGATTCGAGCTTATCGGTCCCAAGCGCCTGAAACAAAGCGGAATGTTCACTGTCGACGGGCAGGATCGTGGCACCCGACCGCGCGCCGGTGTCCCGCAGCAGCGCGCCCGCGCAGACCAGCGATTCCTTGTTGGCCAAGGCCAGCACACAGCCCTGCGACAGCGCCGCCAGACCCGGCGCCAAGCCCGCGGCGCCGACGATGGCCGACAGGATCCAGTCGGCAGGCCGATGCGCGGCCTCGATCAGCGCGGCCTCGCCAGCGGCGGCCTGGACGTCGGTGCCGGCAAGAGCGGTCCGCAGGTCGTCCAGCAGTTCGGGATGCGCGGTGACCGCGATCTGGGCGCGCAGATCGCGCGCCATCTGCGCCAGCCGCGCAATGTTGCGACCGCCGGTCAGAGCCACGACCTGATAGGATTGGGGATCGCGGCGGATCAGATCGACGCCGTTCGCGCCGACCGACCCGGTCGCGCCGAAGATGGAAATGCGTCGCATCGGTCAGTTCACCACGGGCAGTTTCGTCAGAAACCCGATCAGCATGGTCGCCAGGACCGCCCCGGTCACTGCGTCAAAACGATCCATGAAGCCGCCATGCCCCGGTATCAGGTTCGAGCTGTCCTTGACCCCCGCGCGCCGTTTCAGCCAGCTTTCGGCCAGATCGCCCATCTGCCCGGCAAGGCAGACGATGGGGGACACCCAGATCAGCGTTGCGTCACCCTGCCCCGCCATCCACAGGATCGCGCCGAACAGGCAGGTGCCGATCCAGCCCGCGATGGTGCCCGACCAGGTCTTCTTGGGGCTGAGCGCGGGCCAGAATTTGGGCCCGCCCAGGATGCGGCCGAAGAAATACCCCGCCGTATCCGAGATGATGATGACCCCCATCAGCCACAGGACAAAGTTCAGGCCGTAATTCTCACGAAACCCAACAAGGCCAAAGGCCACGATCAGGATCGCGATGCCGAAAAGGGTATAGGTCGCGCGGTCGCGCCGTGCCGCGCCCGGCAGGCCCAGCAGGATCGGGACGGCCAACGCCACCCACGCCCAGGGCATGCCGGTCAGCGCAAAGGCCTGCGACACGCCCGCAATCGCGGCCAGCGCGATGGGGCGCGACCGTCCGAACAGCGTCACGTGCCGCGCCGGGTTGCGCCAGCCGGTCATGGCCGCCAGCTCCCAGAAAGTGATCGCGGAGATGACCGCCATGCCCAGGCGCAGCCACGGTCCCTGCGCCACCGCCAGCATCACGCCGATGCCCAGCAGGACCAGGGTCGAGGCCACGCGACGCGACAGGTCGCCCCATTTGCCGCCCGACTTGCCGGGACCGCCAGCGCCGGGCACGGACCCGGCGGAATGCCGTGCTGAGGTCATGCGCCCCCAAAGCGCCGGTCGCGCAGGCCGAAGCGGTCCAGGATCGTCGCCAGGTGATCGGGGGTGAAGTCGGGCCACAGGGTCGGCGTGAATTCGTATTCCGAATAGGCCGCCTGCCAGGGCAGGAAGTTCGAGGTCCGCGTCTCACCGGAGGTGCGGATCACCAGGTCGGGATCGGGATGCCCGGCGGTGTCCATGCAATCGGCCAGGTCGGCCTCGGTCGGGTTGATCACGTCGCCGCGGGCGATGCGTTCGGCCAGACGCCCGGTGGCGCGGACCAGCTCGTCCCGGCCGCCATAGTTGATGGCGACCGTCAGGTTCAGCCGCGTGTTGCCCGCCGTCCGCGCCTCGATCGAGGCCATCAGGTCCTGCAGCTTGCGGTCCAGGCGGCCGCGTTCGCCGATGAAGCGCATCCGCACGCCCTCGGCCGACATGTCCTCGGCCTCGCGCTGGATATAGCGGCGAAAGATCTTCATCAGGCCCAGAACCTCTTCGGTCGAGCGCTTCCAGTTCTCGGTCGAGAAGGCATAGATGGTCAGCCAGTCCACCCCCAGGTCGGGGCAGGCACGGACGATCTGCTTGACCCGCTCGGCCCCGCGACGGTGACCGACCAGACGCGGCCAGCCGCGTTCGGTGGCCCACCGGCCATTGCCATCCATGATGACCGCGACATGGCGGGGACGTGTCGTCCCCCCAGTTTCGGCAGCTCTCGACAAGCCCCACGCCATCGTCGGATCAGACCTGCATGATTTCGGCCTGCTTGGCCGTCAGCGCCTCGTCGACCGATGCGATCATGCGGTCGGTCAGGGACTGGATTTCGGTCTCGTACAGCTTCTGGTCGTCCTCGGGCATGCCGTTGGCCTTGCCCTTCTTGACCTGGTCCATGCCGTCGCGGCGGACGTTGCGGATCGAGACGCGGGCGCTCTCGGCGTATTGCGCGGCGACCTTGGTCAGCTCGCGGCGACGCTCCTCGTTCAGTTCCGGGATCGGCAGCATGATGATCGTGCCGTTGGTCTGCGGATTGATCCCCAGGCCGCTTTCGCGCAGGGCCTTTTCGACCTTGTTGACCATGCCCTTGTCCCAGATGTTGATCGTGACCATGCGCGGTTCGGGCACGTTGACGGTGCCCAGCTGGTTGATCGGGGTCATCTGGCCATAGGCCTCGACCTGCACCGGCTCGATCATCGAGGCCGAGGCCCGGCCGGTCCGCAGGCTGGCGAATTCGCCCCGCAGGCTTTCCATCGCGCCCTTCATGCGGCGCTCCAGGTCGTCAATATCGATCTCGATGTCCTCAGCCATTGTCGGACTGCCTCTGCTTTGAATTTTTTTCGCTTGTAACGGGAATGCCGCAGCTTGGCAAAGCCTTTGCCCGCTTTTCGGCCCCGTCAGGGATCGTTCCGCGGGGGTTCGCCCGCGGACAGCCGCGCCTCGATCTGGGCCAGCCGGGCCAGGACCTCGTCGCGATAGGCCTCGGTCGCGGCAGTGCCTTCCTCCTGGTGGGCCTCCTGCATCGAATTCACGATCAGACCCACCACCAGGTTCATCACCGCAAAGGTGGTAACCAGGATAAAAGGCAGGAAAAACAGCCAGGCGTTCGGGTGAACCTCCATCACCGGGCGCACGATGCCCATCGACCAGCTTTCCAGCGTCATGATCTGGAACAGCGAATAGGCCGAATTGCCCATGTCCCCGAACCAGTCCGGAAAGGTCGGCCCGAACAGCTTGGTCGCCATGACCGAGAAAATGTAGAAAATGATACCCATCAGCAGGAAGACCGACGCCATGCCGGGCAGTGCGGACAGGAATCCCTCGACCACGCGACGCAGGCGGGGCGTGACCGACACGATGCGCAGCAGCCGCAGGATGCGCATGGCGCGCAGGACGGACAGACCCTCGGTCGCGGGCAGCACGGCGATTCCCACGACGATGAAGTCGAACACGTTCCAGCCGTCGCGGAAGAACCGCAGCCCGCGGGCATAGAGCTTCAGCCCGATCTCGATCACGAAGATCGCAAGGCACACCCGGTCCAGCGCGATCAGCAGCGGGCCGGCCGCCGCCATCACCCGCGGCCAGGTTTCCAGCCCCAGGATCAGCGCGTTGAACAGGATCACGGCCGTGATCACGCCTTGGGCCCGGGGCCCGTGGATGAAGCCGTCGACGCGGCCCCGCAGGCTGGTGGTCATGTCAGTTGTGGACCCGCGTATAGGTGCCGCGGCCTTCCAGGATCGACCGGAACCCGCCCGGCGCGTCCAGCGAGAAGACGATGATCGGCAGCTTGTTGTCGCGGGCCAGCGCGATGGCCGATGCGTCCATCACGCCCAGATGCTTCTGCAGCACCTCGTCATAGCTGACATTGCCGTAACGCTTCGCGTCGGCATGCTTGACCGGGTCCTTGTCATAGACGCCGTCGACCTTGGTACCCTTGAAGATCGCCTCGCAGTTCATCTCCGACGCGCGCAGGGTGGCTGCGGTGTCGGTGGTGAAATACGGGTTGCCGGTGCCGGCGGCAAAGATCACGATCCGCTTCTTCTCCAGGTGGCGGATGGCGCGGCGACGGATGTAGGGCTCGCAGACCTCGTCCATGCGGATCGCGCTGATGACGCGGCAATGCAGGCCGCGGCTTTCCAGCGACGACTGCATGGCCAGCGCGTTCATGACCGTCGCCAGCATGCCCATATAGTCGGCGGTGGTCCGCTCCATCCCCTGGGCGCTGCCCTGCAGGCCGCGGAAGATGTTGCCGCCGCCGATGACCATGCAGACCTCGACGCCCATTGCCTGGACGGCCTCGACCTCGCTTGCGATGCGGGCGACGGTGGGGGGATGCAGGCCGTATCCCTGATCGCCCATCAGCGCCTCGCCCGAGATTTTCAGCATCACGCGGCCATATTGCTTGGGGACTTCGGTGGTCATCGGGGGCTCCTGTCGCCGGCTGCTTTCATCGCGCCGTTAAATGTCGCAAAAGGGCTGCCGGATCAACTGCCCGGATCGGCCATGCGTGACCCTGACCTGACACAGATCGACGCCGCCCGCCACCTGCTGATCGCCGGACCCACCGCCAGCGGCAAATCTGCGCTGGCACTGGCGGTCGCGCGGGCACAGGGCGGCACGGTGGTCAATGCGGATGCCCTGCAGGTCTGGTCCTGCTGGCAGGTGCTGACCGCCCGCCCGTCCGCCGCCGACCTGGCACAGGCGCCCCACGCCCTTTACGGCCATGTCGCGCCGGGCACCGCCTGGTCGGTCGGCGACTGGCTGCGCCAGGTCGCGGCGCTGCGGGGGCGGCTGATCGTGGTGGGCGGCACGGGGCTGTACCTGACCGCGCTGACCCGCGGGCTGGCGCAGATTCCCCCGACGCCCCCCGCCATCCGCGCCACGGCCGATGCGCGCATCGCGGGCGGCGGTCTGGCCGCGATGGTGGCCGAACTGGACCCCCGCACACGCGCGCAGATCGATCTTGCGAACCCGGTCCGCGTCCAGCGCGCGTGGGAGGTTCTGACCGCCACCGGCCGCGGCATCGCCGATTGGCAGGACGACACGCCCCCGCCCCTGCTGGCCCCCGACGACTGTCAGCGCGTGCTGATCACAAGTGACCGCGACTGGCTGGCGGACCGGATCGCCGGGCGCTTTCACGCGATGCTGGACCAGGGCGCCCTGGAGGAGGTGCGTGCGATGCTGCCCCTGTGGGACCCGGCCGCGCAATGGGCCAAGGCCATTGGCGCGCCCGATCTGGTCGCCCACCTGCAGGGTCATGCGACCCTGGCCGAGGCCATCGAACGCGCCATCATCGCCTCACGGCAATATGCCAAGGCGCAGCGGGTCTGGTTCCGCGGCCGGATGCGCGACTGGCAGATGTGGCAGGCGGGCAACGCTGGGCTGATCACGGTTTAATTCCCGGAAACCCATACGGCGTTCATTGAGTTTTCCCACAGATCGGCGATAATCCGCCGATAGGATCCATGATGTGGGAGGGTGTCATGTCGGTATGGGATCGCTCTGACTGGACCAAGGGGTTTCCGTTCACACCGACCCGGCTGGCGCCGCTTGGTCGGGGCATCCGCGGGCAAGGCGGCCAGATCGACGTCAACGGTCCCCACCTGCAGACCGAAGGCACCGCCCCCATGCCCGTGCAGCGGGCAAGGGCCGCGGACCGCGTGGCCGTTCCGCAGGCGCTGTCCGTCCGCGTTGCGCCCGCCTCGCACCGGTTCGGGCCGCGGCAGGCCAGCCTTCGCCTGCTGCCTGCAGGCGCTTTCACCTGGGGCGGGCGTGCCGTGCCCGTCCAGCCGCGCACGCGCCCCGACCATGTGCTGATTTGGCTTACCGAAGGGCGCATGCGCATCGACTTTCCGCGCAGCGGCGGCATTCTGGCCGCAGGCGACGTCCGCTTCGTCCCCGCCGGAACCGCCTTCGCCGCCCGGCCGCTGGACGGGGCAGAGGGTCAGGTGCTGCTGATCGCGCCCGAACTGACCGCGCAGGTCGATCCGCCCCTGCCCCGTTCGGTGGTCGCGGGATGCGCGGGCAGCGGTGCCGCGCTGCTGTCGGCCACCTTGGCCGAACTGATGGCCGAGGCCGCCCGCAGCCCCGATCACCGCACCCTAGGCTGCTATCTGAACATGCTGTCGCTGCGCCTGTCGCGTCTGGACCCGCCGCGGGATCACCGGACCGATCCCGGCGCGGTCCACACGGATCGCCCGCTGGTCGACCGCTTCCTGGCGCTGGCCGCGGTCGAGATGGGGTCGTGCCGGACCCTGGCCGATCTGGCGCAGGACTTGGGCACCACGCTGACCCATCTGGACCACGCCTGCATCGAGGCGCGGGGCCATCGCGCCATCGACCTGCTGCATGAATTGCGGGTGGACCGTGCGGGCGAACTGCTGCGCCATACCGACCGACCCGTTCCGCGCCTGGCTCAGGAGCTGGGCTATGCCAGCCACGCCCATTTCACCCGCGCCTTCGCCGCCGCAACCGGCCGCACGCCCGAGGCGTACCGCAGCCAGATGCGAAACGCCCCGCCCCACGATTAGGCAGGGCGCCCAGCAGGGGGTCCGGGGGACGGTCAGTCCCCCGGCGTCGCGGGACGCAAGGGGTGTTCAGGCTTCGGCGGGGGTCTCGCGGCCCCTGAACCCGGTGGCCACCACGAATTTCTCGGACGAATCGCTGCGGCTGGCGGGGGGCTTCACGTTCGCGACCTTGGTGAAGTTCTTCTTCAGCATGGTCTGCATGTCGGTCTCGGCACCGCCCGCCAGGACCTTGGCGACGAAAGTACCGCCCGGCTCCAGCACGTCGAAGGCCAGTTGCGCCGCCGCCTCGACCAGCGCCACGATCCGGTTGTGGTCGGTGTTCTTGTGCCCCGACGACGCCGCCGCCATGTCGGACATCACCACATCCGCAGGTCCGCCCAGCCATGCCTTGACCTTGTCGTCGGCCCCGTCCTCCAGAAAGTCGAGCACGTGGATCTCGGCCCCCGCGATCGGATCGACCTCCTGCAGGTCCAGACCCAGCACCCGCCCGACCTTCTTGCCCGATTTCGTGCCCAGGGCGTTCACGCGGGCCACCGCCACCTGGCACCAGCCGCCGGGCGCGCAGCCCAGGTCAAGCACCCGCGCTCCGGGCACCAGGAAGCGGTACTTGTCGTCCAGCTCCAGGATCTTGTAGGCCGCGCGCCCGCGGTAGCCCTCGCGCTTGGCGCGGGCCACATAGGGGTCGTTCAGCTGCCGCTCCAGCCACAGGGTGGAGGACAGCTTGCGCCCCTTGGCCGATTTCACCCGCACGCGCAGATCGCGCGCACCGCGGCCGCTGGTCTTGCCGTCCCGGCTGGTCGGTGTCTTCGTCATCTCATGCCACTCCGTTCAAACCTTCCGGCGCCAGCACCCCATCGCGCACCATCTGGGCATAAAGCAACCCCTCGCGCAGGCCGCGATCCGCGACCGACAGTTTGTTCGTGGGCCAGACCCGCATCAGCGTCTGCAGGATCGCAGCCCCCGACATGATCAGCGCATGGCGTTCGCGCCCGATGCGCGGGTCCGTGCGCCGCCCCTCGGGGCCCAGCTGCAGATAGGAATGGATCACCCGGTCGATCTGGTCGCTGGTCATCTCCAGTCCGTCCACCTTGGTCCGGTCATAGCGGCGCAGGCCCAGGAAACTGGCCGCGACCGTGGTGACCGTCCCTGATGTGCCGATGATCTGGAACCCCTCGTCGGGCGATCCGTCCGCATAGGGGGTGAAATTCGCCAGCGCCTCCTCGAAGAACCACGACATCAGCGCGAAGCGGCCCTGGTCGTCCTCGACATCAGCGAACTGGTCGCGCAGCGTCGCGACGCCCAACGGCACGCTGATCCAGTCGACCACGCGGGCGCCGCCCGGCTGCGGGTTCCCGAAACCGTCCGACAGGCGCATGATCGCGCGGGGCCGCTCCTTGGGCTCCACATCCTCCAGGTCGATCCAGACCAGCTCGGTCGATCCGCCGCCGATGTCGACGACCATCAGCGTCTCGGTCTTGTGGCTGACCAGCGGCGCGCAGCTGATGACGGCCAGCCTTGCCTCCTCCTCGGCGCCGATGATCTCGATGGGCAGGCCGGTCTCGCGCCGGATCGTGCGCAGGAAATCGCGGCTGTTGCGCGCGCGCCGGCATGCCTCGGTCGCCACGAGGCGCATGTTACGCACCTTGTGCTGATCAAGCTTGCGCTTGCAGACCTGCAGCGCGTGCACGGTACGCGCCATCGAGCTGCGGGACAGGCGTCCCGAAGCTTCCAGCCCCTGACCAAGCTGAACCGGCTTGGAGAAGCTGTCGACGACCTGGAACTGACTGCCCGTCGGTCGGGCAATCAGCATCCGGCAAGAATTCGTTCCCAAATCCAAGGCAGCATACAGCGCCCCTTCATCAGGTTGTCGGGTGCCCGACGGCTCGACCGTATTTCTCGGGAACGCGTCCGCACCCGCAGGACGCTTGGGCGTCATAACACACGCCCTCCGATGACAAGTTGAACAAAACGTAACCTGCCATCGGCGACCATTCAAGGGGCCGCGACCGCCGCGGCCACTTGACGGGCGCGCGGGGGCGCGGCAACCAGAAGCGATGATCGACATCCGTCCCGTTGCCCATCCGATCGGCAAGATCCTGACCGCGATCGGTGGCATGATGCTGGCGCCGATGATGGTCGACTGGTGGCATGGCGACCCGCACTGGATGGTGTTCCTGCAATCGGCGGTAATCACCATGGCGGCGGGCGTCTTCGTCGCGGTGGCGACGGCCGGGCGCTATGACCACCTGTCGCTGCATCAGGCGTTCCTGCTGACGTCGGGGATCTGGCTGGTCCTGCCCCTGTTCGGTGCCCTGCCCTTCATGCTGGGCGCGCCGAACGCGACCTTCACCGACGCGATGTTCGAATCGATGTCAGGCTTCACGACCACCGGCACCACGGTCCTGCCGCAGCTGGATTCGCTGGCGCGCGGCATCCACCTGTGGCGCGCGATCCTGCACTGGGCCGGGGGCCTGGGGATCGTCGTCGTGGCGATGGTCTTCCTGCCGGTGATGAAGGTCGGCGGCATGCAGTTCTTCCGATCGGAAGGCTTTGACACGCTTGGCAAGGTCCTGCCCCGCGCCGGCCAGATCGCGACCGAGATGACGCAGCTGTACCTGATCCTGACCGGGGCCTGCATCATCACCTATCTGATCCTGGGCCTGACCGGGTTCGACGCCGTCGTGCAGGCGTTCAGCACGATCTCGACCGGGGGCTTCTCGAATTACGACGCCAGCTTTGGGGCGTTCCTGGGGCCTGCGGAATGGGCGTCGTCGGTCTTCATGGTGCTGGCGTCGATCCCGTTCATCCGGATGGTCCAGCTGATGCGCGGCCAGGCGAAACCGCTGTGGCGTGACATCCAGGTGCGCGCCTATCTGCGCTGGATCGGCTATGCCTGCGTGATCATCCTGCTGTACCGCGTCCTGTGGCTGGGCCAGACCGGTCACCCCGAGGAGATGCTGCGGGAGACCGTGTTCAACGTCATCTCGACCTTCTCGGGGACCGGCTTCGCCTCCACCGACGTGACGCAGTGGGGCCATCTGCCGCTGATGGTCCTGGTGATCTGCGGGCTCATCGGCGGCTGCACCGGATCGACCGGCTGTTCGGTCAAGGTCTTCCGCTATCTGGTCCTGTTCGAGGCCGTGCGCGCCCAGATCCGACGGATGCATTCGCCCCACCGCGTCTATCCGCTGCGCTATGACGGCCAGCCGCTGGAACAGGACGTGGTCGATTCGGTCATGGCGTTCTTCACGCTGTTCTTCCTGACCTTCGGCCTGCTGATCGTGGGGCTGTCGCTGACCGGCCTGCACCCGCGCACCGCGCTGACCGCCGCCTGGACCGCCATCGCGAATATCGGCCCCGTCTGGGGCCCCGAGGTGACGCGCAACGGCTCGATCGCGGAATTTCCGACCTCGGCCAAGTGGCTGATGACCGTGGGAATGTTCCTGGGCCGGCTGGAGCTGGTGTCGGTCCTGGTCCTGCTGCTGCCGCGGTTCTGGCGCGACTAGGGCAGCGCGGTGGGCGCGGCGCCGGCATTCGCGCCGGGCCCGTGGCGCGTCAGGCTGTCGCTCAGTTCCGCCTGCAGGCGGGTCTGGGTTTCCGCGTCCGACGCCGGCCAGATCAGCACGAAGCCTTCGGCCCGGCCATCTCGGACCCAGCCTTCGGCGGCACCGATATGGGCGTCATTCGCGCCATGCAGGGTCACGTGGCCCGGCTTGACCACGCGGTCGGGCCGGGGCACCCAGCCAAGCGCCGTGACCAGACCGGCCAGATCCAGCAGCTCCTGCTGGCCACCCGGCTGGCTGAACAGGATCAGCGCCGCCCCCGATCCGTCCTTCGGACCATAGATCGACAGCGCCCGTTCGGCCCGGTCGAAGGTCAGCGCATGCAGGGGGGCGGTGACCGTCAGCCCGGTCGCCGCGTCGACCAGCGGTGCCAGCCCCTGCGCCTCGGCCCAGGCCGCACGGCGTTCCGCCAGCAGCCGCAGTGCCGTGCCCGGATCGGTCGAGGCGCGGGTCCGCGTGATCTCGGCCTGGATCGCGGCGCGGGTGCGGGGACCGTCCTTGCCGTCGATCTGGCCGTCGTAATGCCCCGCCCACCGCAACGCGCGCTGGACCTGGTCCAGCGGCGGCAGGGGTTCGGACGCGCCGGGCGCGGGCAGGTCCGGAGCCTGGCCCACGTCCAGCGCTTCGCCCAGATCGGCGGCGCGGGCCAACATGGCGTCGTCCGGGATCATGTCGGCCTTGGCCAGCACCGGCAGCCAGGCGGCGGCCGCATCGTCGGCCACCGGGCCAAGCGCCACCGCGAACCACCCGTCGGGCAGGCGCCACAGCCCGGCCTCGGGGAAATCGGCCCGGATCCGCGCCAGCGCGGCGCGGGCCTCGGGTTCGGCCTGAACCGATTCCAGCCGCAGATAGGCGTCGGGCGGCGGCGGGGCCACCACAGCCGGGGCCGCCGCCGCGGTATCGCCCACCGGCACCAGCGCGGTCCCCGGCGCGGGCGTGCTGACGAACGCGTCCTGGGGCACCTTGCCGGCCTGCTTCAGCCGCTCCAGCAGGGGCCCGGCGCGATCCTCGGGCAGCGGCCCGATGGCGATCCCCGTCCAGCCGCCCGGCAGGGCCAGCGTCACGACCCCGTCGAACCGGTCGGCCCATCCCTGCGCCGCCTGCGCCGCCGCCTGGGGATCGCGCTTGGCCTCCAGACGGATCACCGCGCCCTGGGCCAGCACCGCACCGGGCAGCGCCCCCGCCAGGACCAGTCCCATCACCAAGCGCAAAGGCGTCGTCATCCTGTCCATCCTGTCGCGGGTGTCCCCCCGCCGTCGGGCCTTCATTGACCCTGTTGCATCGCGCGCCTAGAAGACGCCTTGCCCGATCTACGCAAAAGGATGGCCCGATGACCAGCCCCAACCGACCCCGCAGTTTCCAGGAGATCATCTTGGCGCTGCAGACCTATTGGGCAGGCCAGGGCTGCGCCGTCCTGCAGCCCTATGACATGGAGGTGGGCGCCGGGACGTTCCACCCCGGGACCACGCTGCGCTCTCTTGGATCGCGGGCCTGGGCCGCGGCCTATGTCCAGCCGTCGCGCCGCCCCACCGATGGCCGGTACGGAGAGAACCCCAACCGCCTGCAGCACTACTATCAGTTCCAGGTCATCATCAAACCGTCGCCCCCCGACCTGCAGGAGCTGTATCTGGGCAGCCTGCGCGCCATCGGACTGGACCCGATGGTCCATGACGTCCGCTTCGTCGAGGATGACTGGGAATCGCCTACGCTCGGCGCATGGGGCCTGGGCTGGGAGGTCTGGTGCGACGGCATGGAGGTCAGCCAGTTCACCTATTTCCAGCAGGTCGGCGGTCATGACTGCCGCCCCGTCTCCGGAGAGCTGACCTATGGCCTGGAACGCCTGGCCATGTACGTGCTGGGCGCGGAACACGTGATGGACATGCCCTTCAACGACCCGGACAGCCCGATCGCGCTGACCTATGGCGACATCTTCCGCCAGACCGAACAGGAATACTCGCGCTGGAACTTCGACCAGGCAGACACCGACATGCTGTTCCAGCATTTCAAGGACGCCGAGGCCGAATGCGCCCGCATCCTGGCCGCCGACCGCACCGACGGCGCTGGCCGCACCATCCCGATGGCGCATCCCGCCTATGACCAGGCGATCAAGGCCAGCCACCTGTTCAACCTGCTGGACGCGCGCGGTGTGATCTCGGTCACGGAACGCCAGGCCTATATCGGCCGGGTTCGGGCGCTGGCCAAAGGCTGCGCCGACCTGTTCCTGACCACCGATGCGGCGGGGTCGCCCGCGTGAACTGGGGCAAGGTCGCGGCGCTGGCCCTGCTGGGCAGCACCATCGCCGCGGGCGCGGGCATGTGGTACGCGCAGGAATACCTGTACTATGACCCGATCGACCCGAACGGCCCCAATGCCGCCATCGCGGTGGCCACCCCCGCCGGCGAACGGCCCCTGACCCTGACCGGGTTCGAGGGGATCGACGCCGACAGCAGCCCGCTGCGCTGGCGCGCCTGCGCCACGGTGGACACGGTTCCCGCCGATGCCCTGCCCTTTGACGGCGCCACGCCCCTGAACGCACCCGGATGGTTCGCCTGCTTCGACGCGGCGCGGATCGGCGGCGACCTGGAAAGCGGCGCCGCCCGCGCCGTGCTGTCGGTCAGCGAGATCCGCCCCGACGTGGACCGCGTACTGGCCGTCTATCCCGACGGCCGCGTCTACGGCTGGCACCAATACAACGACAAGACCCCGGAACGCGGAGTGATGGACTGATGCCCGACCTGCTGATCGAGCTTTTCTCGGAGGAAATTCCCGCCCGCATGCAGGCCCGCGCGCGCGAGGACCTCAAGCGCCTGGTGACCGATGGCCTGGTTCAGGCCGGCCTGACCTATGCCAGCGCCGGCGCCTTCAGCACGCCGCGCCGCCTGGCTCTGGCGGTCGAGGGCCTGACCGCCGCCAGCCCCACCACGCATGAGGACCGCAAGGGCCCCCGCACCGACGCCCCCGATGCCGCGCTGGAGGGCTTTTTGCGCTCCACCGGGCTGACCCGCGACCAGCTGCAGGCCCGCGACGACAAGAAGGGTCAGGTCTGGTACGCGACCGTCACCAAGCCCGGCCGCCTTGCCGCCGACATCGTGGCCGAAGTGCTGGAGGCGGCGATCCGCAATTTCCCCTGGCCCAAATCCATGCGGTGGGGGACGGGCAGCCTGCGGTGGGTGCGCCCGCTGCATTCGATCCTGTGCATCCTGTCGGACGAGGCCGGCGCGACCGTCGTGCCGCTGACCGTCGACGGCATCGCGGCGGGCAACACCACCCGCGGCCACCGCTTCATGGCGCCCGACGCGTTCACGGTCAGTGGCTTTGACGACTATGCCGCCAAGCTGCGTCGCGCCCGCGTGATGCTGGACACCCAGGAGCGCGCCGCCGAGATCCGGTCGCAGGCCGACAACCTGGCCTTTGCCCGCGGCTGGCAGATCGTCCCCGACGACGCCCTGCTGGCCGAAGTCGCGGGCCTGGTCGAATGGCCCGTGCCCCTGATTGGCGTGATCGAGGACCGCTTCCTGGCCCTGCCCCCCGAGGTCCTGCAGACCTCGATGAAGGAGCACCAGAAGTTCTTCTCGGCCCGCAATCCGTCAACGGGCCGGATCGAAGGGTTCGTGACGGTCGCCAACATCCAGACGCCCGACGACGGCGCGACGATCCTGGCCGGCAACCAGCGCGTCCTGGCCGCGCGCCTGTCGGACGCGGCGTTCTTCTGGGAAAACGACCTGCGCGAGGCGAAATCGGGCATGGCGACCTGGGCCGCGGGCCTGGCTTCGGTCACCTTCCACAACAAGCTCGGTTCGCAGGCCGACCGGATCGAACGCATCGCGGCCCTGGCTCGCGAGATCGCACCCTTGGTCGGCGCCGATCCCGATCAGGCCGAATGCGCCGCGCGCCTGGCCAAGCTGGACCTGCGCTCGGCCATGGTCGGAGAGTTCCCCGAACTGCAGGGCACGATGGGCCGCTACTACGCGCTGGAGGCCGGAGAGACCGAGGCTGTGGCCAATGCCGCCCGCGACCATTACAAACCCCTCGGCCCCTCCGACGCGGTCCCCACCGCCCCCGTCTCGGTCACCGTGGCGCTGGCCGACAAGATCGACACGCTGACCGGCTTTTGGGCCATCGACGAAAAGCCCACGGGATCGAAGGACCCCTTTGCGCTGCGGCGTGCAGCACTAGGACTTATCAGGTTGATTCTTAGTAGCGATAGAAAATTTAAGCTGAAAGTTCCTCTTGAAGTCGGCTTGCTAAGAGCACGCGGTGCCTCCCTTTCGGCTAAGCGAGGAGACTTGTTAGGTAACCTTGCGAGTCGTTTGAAAGAGGCGTCCCACGACCCTGTTGCCTATGCCGATGCATTGACTTTGGCCGCGAAAGGCTCCGATGTTGGCGTGCCAAGTAAGTTAGTCGCTCAGGATCTGAGCCACAGTTCTTGGTCTGACTACACGAATTGGGAGAATGGACTGGATACCCTCCTCTCCTTCCTCCACGACCGCCTGAAGGTCTACCTGCGCGACCAGGGCATCCGCCACGACATCATCGACGCGGTGCTGGCGCAGGAGGGCAGCGACGACCTCGTGCAGGTGGTGAACCGCGCCACCGCACTGAACGCCATGCTGGCGACAGAGGACGGCAAGAACCTGACGCAGGGTCTGAAACGCGCCGGCAATATCCTGGCCCAGGCCGAGGACAAGGACGGCGTAGAATACAGCTTCGGTGCCGACGTCAAGTTCGCCGAGACCGATCAGGAACGCGCCCTCTTCACCGCGCTGGATACCGCAGAACCGGCGATCCGGCACGCCATGGCCGCGCAGGACTTCCCCGCCGCCATGACCGCCATCGCCGCCCTGCGCACGCCGATCGACGCGTTCTTCGAGGCCGTGCAGGTCAACACCGACAGCCAAATCGTCCGGCGCAACCGCCTGAACCTGCTGTCCCGCATCCGCGAAGCCGGTCGCCAGATCGCCGACTTCACCCGCATCGAAGGCTAAGGCCCCACCAAACCAAAACGGCCCGGAGATTGCTCTCCGGGCCGTCTTTGTATGTCCGCCCTGCCGCAGGGGAGCACGAGGGGACGGCACGTCCCCTCGGCGGGGGGTGCGGGGGGCTGGCCCCCCGCCCGCCGTCGCGGGACGCAGTCAGACCGCGCGTTCCACCATCATGTGCTTGATCGACGCGATGGCCTTGGCGGGGTTCAACCCCTTGGGGCAGGTGTTGGTGCAGTTCATGATCGTGTGGCAGCGGTACAGCTTGAAGGGATCCTCCAGCTCGTCCAGACGCTCGCCCGTGGCCTCGTCGCGGCTGTCGATGATCCAGCGATAGGCGTGCAGCAGCGCGGCCGGCCCCAGGTACCGATCGCCGTTCCACCAATAGGACGGGCAGGCCGTCGAACAGGAGGCGCACAGGATGCACTCGTACAATCCGTCCAGCTTCTTGCGGTCCTCGATCGACTGCTTCCACTCCTTGCCGGGGGTCGGCGTCTTGGTCTGCAGGTAGGGGTTCACGGACGCGTGCTGCGCATAGAAATGCGTCAGGTCCGGCACCAAGTCCTTGACCACCGGCATGTGCGGCAACGGATAGATCGCGACGTCGCCCTTGACCTCGTCGATGCCGAAGATGCAGGCCAGCTTGTTGCCGCCGTCGATCACCATCGCGCAGGACCCGCAGATCCCCTCGCGGCAGGACCGGCGGAAGGACAGGGTCGGGTCGATCTCTGCCTTGATCTTGATCAGGGCGTCCAGCATCATCGGCCCGCACTTGTCCAGATCGACGAAATACGTGTCCAGACGCGGATTCTCGCCAGTCTCGGGGTCCCACCGGTAGATCTTGAACTTCTTGACGTTGGTTGCGCCCTCGGGCTTGGGCCAGGTCTTGCCGACGCGGATCTGACTGTTCTTGGGCAGGGTGAACTGGACCATGGGTAGCTCCTTTCAGAGAGTGCCTTCGGACGGCACATGGGCCGCAAACAGGGGTTGCGACCGGGCCACCAGATCGGCCACCCGGTCGCGGGCATGAGGGTTAAGCGCCAGCCCGTTCAGGCGGCGCAGGAATTCGGTGGCGCCGGGCGTCAGACGCTCCATCGCGCGGGATTCCAGCGGCGGCAATGCGTCCAAACGCGCGTCAGGGACGCCCGCCAGCGACAGCAGCTGACGGCCGGGACGATCGGCGTCCGCCTCGTCCTCCAAACGCAGCCGGGTAACAGGAACAGACGACAGCGCGCCGTCCAACCGCCGCAGCAGGTCGCCCCATCCGGGCAGTTCGGACGTCTGCGAGCGGAATTCGGGCAGCGTCAGGGCATAACCATCGGTGCGCACGGCCTGCGCCCAGACCGACGGAAGCCACGCCGTCATCCGCCGCGTATAGATCACGACATGCGGGGCAAAGCCGCGATCGGCCGCGACCTGCACCAGCGTCGCCAGCATCGCGGGCAGTGCCGGGAACAGACGGGTCTCTCCGCCGTTGCCGGGCATCGCGCCGGCCAGATTCTCGTGGGACAGGATCACCGGGCGGTCGTCGTCCGGCAGACCGTCCAGAACCGTCTCGAATGCCGCGACCAGCGTGGCGCGGTGATCATCGTCAGGTGCAAGGCTGCATGCGATGGCTGCACGTCCAAGCGGACGCATCGGCGTCCCCTCCTCGGGGGTGCGGATCACGACCGCGTCCGCCAGCGCCGGGGCCGAACGGCGCAGGAACCGCTGCAGGCTGGTGGTACCGGTCTTCTGGACGCCGACATGCAAGAACAGCGGACGGCTCACCGCGTCCCCCGCCAGCCGGGCTGGTCGGCCAGCGCGCGCTCGGGCATCTGGCCCGACCGGCGCTGGACGCAGCGGTTGAAGACGTCGGACGGATCGCGGCCGCGGATGTAGTCGCTGCTGATCTCCAGTTCGACGCTGCCAAAGCCGCGCGTGCCGCCCGACCCCGAGCCGACGCCCATCGCAATGCTGCCACGGGGGCGTTCGGCCATTTCGGCATCGCGCAGGCAGATTCGTTCGGCCTGGTCCACCGGGACCGGACCGCAGGCCGCCACCACAGGCAGCAGACCCACGAAGATTGCCCGCGCGATCATCAGATCACGCCGTGCGCGCCGCGGCGGCGATGCACTGCGTCGTCGCCGGACGCGACACGATCGCGGCCACGCTGTCGGCGGTGCCGGTCACGCCCGAACGCGACATCTGCGCGATGTCGATCAGCTCGGCGGTCGAGGCGTTGTTGACCACGCAGTCGGTATAGGGCGTGACATTGACGCCCGGCAGGCGGCGCTGCATCTCGCTATCGACGACGTTGCGGGCGATCTGGCGCGACGCCGCGTCCAGCACGGTCGGCGCGGGCGCGACGCCGGGGGCGGTCGGCACGGCGGGGCCGGTCATGGGGACCGGGGCGACGCAGCCCGCCAAGGTGGCGGCGGCAATGCCGAAAGCGGCGATGAGATTGAAGTGCATCAGTAAACCCTTTTCTTCGGAGCGATCTTTTGCAGGTCGATCCCGCCTTCCTCGGCCGTGGTCAACGGCTCCAGGTGGACGGGGCGGTAGGCCAGTTTAACCTTGTTCCCATCGACCCAGGCAAGCGAATGCTTGCGCCAGTTGGCGTCATCCCGCTCAGGGTAATCCTCGTGCGCATGGGCGCCGCGGCTCTCCTTGCGGGCCTCGGCCGCGACGATCGTTGTCAGGGCGTTGGGCATCAGGTTGGTCAGCTCCAACGTTTCCATCAGGTCCGTGTTCCAGATCAATCCGCGATCGGTGACCTTGATGTCATCCATCTTGCCCGCGATGCCCTCCATCTTGACCACGCCCTCGGCCAGGGTCTTGTCGGTGCGGAAGACGGCGGCATCCAGCTGCATCGTGCGCTGCATCTGGTCGCGCAACTCCGCGGTGGCCATGGTGCCATTGGCATGGCGCAGCCCGTCAAAACGGTCCAGCGCGCGGTCGACCTCGGCCTTGTTGGTTGCGGGAACGGCACCGGCACGGTCCACGACCTCGCCGGCGCGGATCGCGGCGGCGCGGCCGAACACCACCAGGTCGATCAGACTGTTCGACCCAAGACGGTTCGCACCATGCACCGACGCACAGCCCGCCTCGCCCACCGCCATCAGGCCGGGGAAGATCGCGTCAGGATTTTCTTCCGTCGGCGCAAGGACTTCGCCCCAATAGTTCGTGGGAATTCCACCCATGTTGTAATGAACCGTCGGCAGGACCGGGATCGGCGCGCGGGTCAGGTCGACACCGGCAAAGATCTTGGCGCTTTCGCTGATGCCGGGCAGGCGCAGGTCCAGCGTCTCCGGCGGCAGGTGCATCAGGTTCAGGAAGATGTGGTCCTTGTCGGGACCGACGCCGCGACCCTCGCGGATCTCCATCGTCATGCAGCGGCTGACGACGTCGCGGCTGGCCAGGTCCTTGTAGGTGGGCGCATAGCGCTCCATGAACCGCTCGCCTTCCGAGTTCGTCAGGTAACCGCCTTCGCCCCGCGCGCCTTCCGTAATTAGGCAGCCCGAGCCATAGATGCCGGTCGGGTGGAACTGCACGAATTCCATGTCCTGCAGCGGCAGGCCCGCGCGGGCGACCATGCCGCCACCGTCGCCGGTGCAGGTATGGGCGCTGGTCGCGCTGAAATAGGCGCGGCCATAGCCGCCGGTCGCCAGCACCACCATCTTGGCGTTGAAGACGTGCATTGTGCCGTCATCCAGCTTCCAGCAGACGACGCCGGTGCAGCGGCCATCGGTGATGATCAGGTCCAGCGCGAAATATTCGATGAAGAACTCCGCGTTGTTCTTCAGCGACTGGCCGTACAGGGTGTGCAGGATGGCGTGGCCGGTGCGGTCGGCCGCGGCGCAGGTGCGCTGGACCGGGGGGCCTTCGCCGTATTCGGTGGTGTGACCGCCGAAGGGGCGCTGATAGATGCGCCCGTCCTCGGTCCGGCTGAACGGGACGCCGTAATGCTCCAGCTCGTAGACGGCCTTGGGGGCCTCGCGCGCCAGGTATTCCATGGCGTCGGTGTCGCCCAGCCAGTCCGAGCCCTTGACGGTGTCGTACATGTGCCACTGCCAGCTGTCGGGGCCCATGTTGGACAGCGACGCAGCGATACCACCCTGAGCCGCGACGGTGTGCGAGCGCGTCGGAAAGACCTTGGTCACGCAGGCCGTGCGCAGCCCCTGTTCGGCCATGCCGAGCGTCGCGCGCAGACCCGCGCCGCCGGCCCCGACGACGACCACGTCATAGTCATGAACGATTGTTTCGTAAGCTGCCATGTCGTCCTCAGATCGCGGGAAGGGTGAAGGCCATCTTGGCCAGCGCAAAGATGGCGGCGGCGATCACGCCCCAGCCAAAGATCGCGATGGCGACCATCGTCAGTTGCTGGGCGGTGCCGTGGACATAGTCCGCGATCGCCCCGCCCTGAGAGCCCTTGATGAAATGGATCATGCCCACGATGACGAACAGCGCGGTGATGATGCCGGGAAAGGGTCGGCCGAAATGGGCCACGACCTGATCCTGGGGCAGGCCGATGGCGCCGCCCACGGCGATCAGGAACAAGGGCGTCAGCACGATCAACGCATAGCTGCTCATCGTGATGTTCCAGTGATGCGCGGTGCCGGCGCGGGCAGAGCCCAGACCCTGGGCGGCCTTGCGGGGAGTGATGTAACGCATGATGCCCTCAGCCAATGAAGAAGATGATCAGGCTCAGCACGGTCAGCGCGACCGAACCGATGATGATGGCCCAGGAGCCGCGCTTGGCCTCGTCGATCTCAAGGCCCAAGCCATTGTCGTAGAACAGGTGACGCACGCCCGACAGGGCGTGGAACCACAGAGCCCAGGTCGAGCCGGTCATGATCAGGAAGCCCAGCCAGGACCGCAGGACCCAATCGGCCGTGGCGAAGGCGCCGGGGCTGCTGACCGCGGCGACCAGCCACCAGACCAGCAGCAGGATGCCCGCCGACAGTGCGTGGCCGGTGATGCGCGTCAGGATCGAGGTGACCGCGGGGATCGGCAGGCGATAGACCTGAAGATGGGGGGAAAGGGGCCGGTTGCCCCGGTTCACGTCGGCCATCGGCGGCCCTCCTTTGTCGGTTCAGCTTATCCCGTCGCAGAGGCCCGGAAGGGACCGGGCTGGCCGCGCGGGCTGGCGATTGGTGCCGTTCTTGACGCTACAGATGCCATCTGTCATCCACAGATACCACCCCGCGCGCGCAAATGACGCGGAAATGGGGCTTTGTGATCACAGGCACGGCGGCTGTGATCACAGGTGTCCCACCGTTAGCGGCGGACATCGAAACGTCGCGACTCGACGCGCCGTCACACCGGCATCAGCGCCCAATAGTCCAGATCTAGCAGCACGTCCGGCAGGTACTTGCCCTGATCGTCGCGCAGGATGCCGGCCGGTGCGCCGTTCCGCGTCGCGACCAGCCGCAGGCGGATCGCGCCGACGCCCGGCGCATCCGTCGGCGCACGGTCCAGCACCTGGGACCAGGCGCGCACCGTATCGCCGGCGAAGCACGGATTGGCATGCGCGCCGGCGTTCAGCGCCACGATCATCTGCGCGTTGGCCAACCCGTTGAAGGACAGCGCGCGCGCCAGGCTGATGACATGGCCGCCATAGATCAGCCGCCGCCCGTCGGGACGATGCGTGGCGTCGAAATGCACCTTGGCCGTGTTCTGCCACAGGCGGGTGGCCAGCATGTGCTCGGCCTCCTCGATGGTGACGGCGTCGACATGGTCGATGACCTCGCCCACGGCATAATCGCCCCACCGGTGCGGTTCCCCTGCCAGATCAAAGTCGTATTCGGCAAAGCTCAACCCTTCCGGCACGATCAGGTCGGCCGCGTCTACGCTGTCGGCCAGATCGGGAACCACCGCTTCGGGCGCGGGGGACTGGGGGTCGCGCTTGCGGACCATGACCCACCGGACATAGTCCAGCACGACCTCGTCCACCTGGTTCAGGCCCTGGGTCCGCACCCAGACCACGCCCGACTGGCCGTTGGAGTTCTGCCGCAGGCCGATCACCTGGCTTTCGGCGCGCAGCGTGTCGCCGGGCCAGACCGGCCGCAGCCAGCGCCCCTGGGCGTATCCCAGATTGGCCACCGCGTTCAGGCTGACATCGGGCACCGTCTTGCCGAAGACCGTGTGAAAGGCCAGCAGATCGTCCAGCGGGCTGCCGTCCAAACCACAGGTGATCGCGAATTCGTCCGACGAATACAGCGCATGCCGCGCCGGATACAGCGCGTGGTACAGCGCCCGTTCGCCTTCCGCCACGGTGCGGGGCACGGCGTGGCGGATGGTCTGGCCGACGGTGTAATCCTCGAAGAACCGGCCGGGATTGGTCTTGGTCATTGCTGTCCCAGCTTCATGTCGGGGTGGTATTCAGCCTCGATCTCCTTGGTGACGGCCTGCCCCATGCGCATCACGCCCTTGATCGGGTCATGGGCCATGGACGGGCCGCCGTGCAGCGACCAGCCCTTGGACAGGGCCTCGCTGACGCGGTGGCAGAACTTGGACGTGTCGTCGTCGGTGATGCAGCGATAGATCAGGGGCATGTCAGGCTCCTCCGAAGGGCCAGGGGCCGATCCATCCGTGGATCAGGCCGATCACGATCATGACGATGACGGCGCCGACGGCGGCCATCGCCTCCTTGCGGGCGGGGAAGGGGCCGGTCGGGCGGACCCACGGGCTGGCGCGGTTTATCGCCACCATCTCGACGAAGGACCAGGCCAAGAGGCCGCCGAACAGGATAAAGGACGGCGTGTCGCCGTTCACCAGCAGATGCGCGCCTGCCCACAGGGCAAAGCCCCACAGCATCGGATGGCGGGTCATCGCGGTCACGCGGGTCTTCATGCCGCTGGCCGCGAACAGATAGAGGGCCACCAGGACCAGCAGGTTGTTGATTCCCACCAGCGCCGGGTTCGGCCCCCAGAAGAACGCGCCCTCGACCCCGCGATAGCCGATGACCATCAGGATGATCGACAGGACCAACAGGCCCGTGACCATGCCCTTGCCCCGCTCGCCCATCGAGGCGCGGCTGGCGGGGGCCACCCGCTTGTAGAGATGCGCCGCCCACCACAGGGCCACGCCTAGGATCAGGATCAGCATCTGGCTTTCCTCTTGCTGGAGCTTGTGGCGCGCAGACTGCCCTTATTGCGCCATGGCCGCAATCGCCTGCGCACGTTCCAGCGTCTGGCGCGCGGTGGCGACGTGCAGGTTCTCGACGATGCGGCCATCGACGACGGCGACACCCCGCCCCTGCGCGGTGGCTGCATCAAAGGCCTCGATCTGGCGGCGGGCCAGGGCGACCTCCTCCTCGGTGGGCGCGAAGGCGGCGTTGGCGATGCCCAGTTGGGCGGGGTGGATCAGGGTCTTGCCGTCGAACCCCATGTCGCGGCCCTGTTCGCATTCGGCGCGCAGGCCGTCGTCGTCCTTGAAGGCGTTGAAGACGCCGTCGACGATCACCACCCCATGCGCCTTGGCCGCCAGCAGGCACAGCCCCAGCCCGGCCATCATCGGCAGGCGGTCGGCGCGAAAGCGGCTGCCCAGATCCTTGGCCAGGTCGTTCGTGCCCATCACCATCCCCGCCAGCCGCGGATGCGCCGCGATGCCGGCGGCGTTCAGCATGCCCAGGGGCGTCTCCATCATCGCCCAGAGCGGCGTGTCGGGGATCAGCGCGGCCACGCGGTCCAGATCGTCCGGGCCGTCCACCTTGGGGATCAGCACCGCATCGATGTCCAGCCCGGCGCAGGCGCTGGCATCGTTCGCGCCCCATGCCGTGGACAGCGCATTGATGCGCACGATCCGCGCGCGGGGGCCGTAATCCTGGGTCAGGGCCTGGGCCAGCGCGTCGCGCGCGGCGGCCTTGGCATCGGGGGCCACAGCATCCTCGAGGTCAAAGATGATCGCGTCGGCTGCAAGGCCGCGGGCCTTTTCCATCGCACGGGCATTGGCAGCGGGGATGTACAGAACCGAGCGGTAGGGACGAGCCATGAGAAACCTCCGGGCAACAATGTTGCGCCTTGGTGCCGCGTTGCGCCATATATGGCAAGCGAAAAATGCCGCATTGCGGCGATCAGCCCGCCAGCCCCTGCCAGATCAGCCGCAGCGACACCGCCAGCAGACCCCAAGTGATCAGCCGATAGAACAGCGCGGGTGGAATGATCCGCACCAGCCGCAGCCCCACCCAGACCGCCGCCAGCGACACCGGCATCAGCACTGCCGCCGTGGCCAGGTTCGCCGGCGACAGTTGGCCCAAGGCGGCATAGGGGATCAGCTTGACCCAGTTGCCGATGGCAAAGAACCAGGTCGTCGTGCCCGCATAGATCAGCGGCGACAGACGCAAAGGCTGGGCATAGACCTGCCACAGCGGCGCGCCCGCATGGCTGACGAAGCTGGTGTAACCCGCAAGCCCGCCCCAGATGGTGGCCGCCCTGCCCCGCGCGGGCCGGGGCACGGCGTCCAGTGCCGGCCGGATCAGCGCGTTCAGCGCGAATCCCAGCCCGATGACCCCCACGATCAGCGTAACGCCCCGCACCGGCACGATGCTGGCCGTGGCCCAGCCCACGCCGATGCCCACCATCGCGCCGGGCAGCGCCAGCATCAGCGCGCGGCGGTCCAGGTTGCGGCGGAAGGCGATCAGCCCGCCCACGTCCGACACGACATAGATCGGCAGCAGCAGCCCCGCCGCCTGCACCGGCGACATGACCAACGACATCAGGGGCACGCTGATGATGCCCACCATCGCCAGCCCGCCCTTGGACAGGCCCACGGCGATCGCCGCGATCACGGCCAGCGCCCAGCCCGCGCCCGACAATTCCAGCATGGGCCTCTCCCTGCACGACGTGCAATCTGTGGCCCGTGGCGGGGATGAAGACAAGTGTTAGCACAACCATGCCACCCGGCCGTGGGACCGTCTTGCGATTCCTTGCGCGACCGCTTACCCCTGCCGCAACTTTTCACCACCCAATCGGAGGTTATCCATGGCCCGACCCAAAATCGCACTGATCGGTGCGGGGCAGATCGGCGGCACGCTGGCGCATCTGGCCGCGATGAAGGAACTGGGCGACGTCGTCCTGTTCGACATCTCGGAAGGCACGCCGCAGGGCAAGGCGCTGGACATCGCGCAATCGGGCCCGTCCGAGGGATTCGACGCCCGCATGAAGGGCGCCAACGATTACGCCGACATCGCCGGCGCCGACGTCTGCATCGTGACCGCGGGCGTTCCGCGCAAGCCGGGCATGAGCCGCGACGACCTCTTGGGCATCAACCTCAAGGTCATGAAATCCGTGGGCGAGGGCATCGCCAAGCACGCCCCCGACGCCTTCGTGATCTGCATCACCAACCCGCTGGACGCGATGGTCTGGGCGCTGCGCGAGTTCAGCGGCCTGCCCCACAACAAGGTCTGCGGCATGGCCGGCGTGCTGGATTCGGCGCGCTTCCGGCACTTCCTGTCGCTGGAGTTCAACGTGTCGATGCGTGACGTGACGGCCTTCGTGCTGGGCGGCCATGGCGACACGATGGTGCCGCTGACCCGCTATTCAACCGTGGCCGGCATCCCGCTGCCCGACCTGGTCAAGATGGGCTGGACCACGCAGGAGAAACTGGACGGCATCGTTCAGCGCACCCGCGACGGCGGCGCCGAGATCGTGGGCCTGCTGAAGACCGGCAGCGCGTTCTATGCCCCCGCGACCAGCGCCATCGAGATGGCCGAGGCGTACCTGAAGGACCAGAAGCGCGTCCTGCCCTGCGCGGCGCATGTGGACGGTGCCTATGGCCTGAAGGGCATGTATGTCGGCGTGCCGACCGTGATCGGCGCCGGCGGCGTGGAAAAGATCATCGACATCAAGCTGGACCGCGACGAACAGGCGATGATGGACAAGTCGATCGAGGCCGTGAAGGGTCTGGTCGAGGCCTGCAAGGGCATCGATTCCTCGCTGGCCTGATCTTCGCTTGCGAAATCCCGGAACGGCGCGCCATGATCGGCGCGCCGTTTCCCGTTTCAGGTGTGCCATGCGCTGTCTTCTTGCCGTCCTGTCGCTGCTTGCCGCGCCCGCCCTGGCGCAGGAGACGTCGGCGCTGATCGCGGACCGGGGCCTGATGGGGGCACGAACGCAGCTGCTGGCGCAGGCGCCCTCGGCCGACCGCGACCTGGCCATCGCCGCGACACGGTTCCTGGGCGGGGTCGAGGCCGCGTTCCAGGCCCGCTACCGGATCGGCGCGACGGACCCGCTGGTGCCCCTGCCGCTGCTGGGGGCGACGCTGCCGCCGAACCCCGATCCGCAACCGATGACGGCCGATTTCGTCACCGCGATGATGCGCGACCTATCGCAGGCCATGCAGGACACCCGCGACGCCCTGCCCGACGGCCCCGCGACGCTGACCCTGGACGTGCGCGACCTGTGGCTGGACGTCGACGGCGACGGCACGCGCGGTCCGGCCGAGGATCTGGCGGCGCTGTCGGGTCTGCCTTTGCCCGAAGACCCGGCTGTGGTGCGGTTCGACGCCGCCGACATCCATTGGCTGCGTGCCTATACGCATCTGATCAACGGGGTGGCGACGCTGATCCTGGCCTTCGATCCCGAACCCGCGCTGGCGCAGCGGATCGCGCTGGATGCGGCGCTGGCCGAACAGTTTGCCCAACCGCCCGGCCAGATGGCCCGCGCACCCAATTTCGACATGCAGGCCCGCGCCTTCGGTCCGATCGTGGACCGGGTGGCTGCGGTGATCCAGACGCTGCGCCGCCAGCCCGACCCTGCGCTGACCCGCGCCGCGGGGGATCATCTGCGGGCGATGGTCGCCGCCAACCGCGTCTTCTGGACCGAGGTCGCGCAGGAGACCGACGACGACCGCGAATGGATTCCCAACGATGCCCAGCAGGCGGCGCTTGGCTTTGTCCTGCCGCCGGAGACGGGGTCGATGTGGCTGGCGATCCTGGACGAGGTCGACCAGGCACTGGCCGGACGGATGCTGATCCCCTTCTGGCGCTTTGCCCCCGGACATGGGGTCGACCTGGTGATGTGGCTGGACGATCCGCGCCCGGTCGATGTGGCGGACTGGGTCCAGGGCACTGCCGCCCTGCCCTATGCCCGCCCTGGCCTGACCGTCGGGCGCGACAACTGGGACCGGTTCCTGAACAGCTTTCAGGGGCAGGCGGGGCTTTACATGCTGCTGCTGAACTGACCGCGGCGCGCGAATCAACCTGCTTGCGCTATCGGCGCGGATGTTTGTGATCACGGCAAATCTGGCTGTGATCACATTCGGCGGCTTCCCGCCGGTTTTCGGCATTTTACGGGGAATTCGTTTCTGTGTGCCCTTCATGCGTGGCACAAGGCCCCAAATCTGTCGAACCGAATGAGGGGGTCGAGATGAACATCCACGAATACCAGGCCAAGGCGCTGCTGCGTCAATACGGCGCGCCCGTCAGCGAAGGCCGCATCGTGATGAAGGCCGACGAGGCCAAGACCTGCGCCAGCGAGATGGACGGTCCGCTGTGGGTCGTCAAGGCGCAGATCCACGCCGGTGGCCGTGGCAAGGGCCATTTCACCGAGGCTGCGGCCGGTGAGAAGGGCGGCGTCCGCCTGGCCAAGTCGGTCGAGGAAGCCGAGGAACTGACCCGCCAGATGCTGGGCCGCACCCTGGTCACGCACCAGACCGGACCGGCCGGCAAGCAGGTCAACCGCATCTATATCGAGGACGGCAGCGACATCGCGCGCGAGCTGTACCTGGCCCTGCTGGTGGACCGCCAGACCTCGCGCGTCAGCTTCGTCGCCTCGACCGAGGGCGGCATGGACATCGAGGAAGTGGCCGAGCACACCCCCGAGAAGATCGTCAGCTTCAGCGTCGATCCGGCGTCGGGCCTGTCGGATTTCCACGGCCGCCGCGTGGCCTTTGCCCTGGGCCTGGAAGGCCAGCAGGTCAAGCAGTGCGTGGCCCTGGTCAAGAACCTGTATCGCATGTTCATCGAGAAGGACATGGAGATGCTGGAGATCAACCCGCTGATCGTCACGCCCGAAGGCCAGATCAAGTGCCTGGACGCCAAGATGGGCTTTGACAACAACGCGCTCTATCGCCAGCCCGACATCATGGCGCTGCGCGACGAGACCGAGGAGGACAGCAAGGAGCTGGCCGCCTCCAAGTTCGACCTGAACTACATCGCGCTGGACGGCGAGATCGGCTGCATGGTGAACGGCGCAGGCCTGGCGATGGCCACGATGGACATCATCAAGCTGTTCGGCGCCGAGCCTGCCAATTTCCTGGACGTCGGCGGCGGCGCGACGACCGAGAAGGTCACCGAGGCGTTCAAGATCATCACCAGCGACCCGAACGTCAAAGGCATCCTGGTCAACATCTTCGGCGGCATCATGCGCTGCGACATCATCGCGGAGGGCATCATCGCCGCCGTGAAGGAAGTCGGTCTGCAGGTCCCGCTGGTCGTCCGCCTGGAAGGCACGAACGTCGAGCTGGGCAAGGAGATCATTGCCAACAGCGGCCTGAACGTGATCGCCGCCGACGACCTCAAGGACGGCGCCGAGAAGATCGTGAAAGCGGTCAAGGGCTGATCCATCCGGGCGCGCGGGTCACGCGCGCCCTCCTCTGGAACATCGCGGTGCGTCTGGCGCCGCTTACGCAAGGAGGCCATGATGGCCGTTCTCGTCGACAAGAATACCAAAGTCATCTGCCAGGGGATCACCGGATCCCAGGGCACCTTCCACACCGAACAGGCGATCGCCTATGGCACGCAGATGGTCGGTGGCGTGACGCCGGGCAAGGGCGGCACGGATCACCTGGGCATGCCCGTCTTCAACTCGGTCCACGAGGCCGTGGCCAAGACCGGCGCCAATGCGTCCGTGATCTATGTCCCGCCCCCGTTCGCGGCGGATTCGATCCTGGAAGCCATCGACGCGCAGATCCCGCTGATCGTCTGCATCACCGAAGGCATCCCGGTGCTGGACATGATGCGCGTCAAGCGCGCGCTGGCCGGATCGCAGTCGCGCCTGATCGGGCCGAACTGCCCCGGCATCATGACCCCCGACGAATGCAAGATCGGCATCATGCCGGGCAGCATCTTCCGGCGCGGGTCGGTGGGCGTCGTGTCGCGTTCGGGCACGCTGACCTATGAGGCGGTCAAGCAGACCTCGGACGTGGGCCTGGGCCAGTCCTCGGCGGTCGGCATCGGCGGCGACCCGATCAAGGGCATGGAGCATATCGACGTGCTGCAGATGTTCCTGGACGATCCCGAGACCGAGTCGATCATCATGATCGGCGAAATCGGCGGATCGGCCGAGGAAGAGGCCGCCGAGTTCCTGGCCGAGCAGAAGCGCAAGGGCAAGTGGAAGCCCACCGCGGGCTTCATCGCGGGCCGCACCGCGCCTCCGGGCCGTCGCATGGGCCATGCCGGCGCGATCGTGTCGGGCGGCAAGGGCGACGCGGAATCCAAGATCGAGGCCATGAAGAAGGCCGGCATCATCGTCGCCGACAGCCCCGCGGGCCTGGGCGAGGCCGTGCTGAAGGCGATCAAGGGTTGATGATTTGACAGTCCGCCCCCCGGTACCCACCTGTTGGGGGGCGGATTGACGCAAAGGGAAAGACCGTGGACCAGCAGGCAGGCCAACACGACATGACAGCATCTGCACCCCGCGCGGGCCGATGGCTGTCGCTTGTGGCGCTGCTGGGCCTTGCGGGCTGCGGGGACAGGATGACCAACGACATCCTGCCCGGCGGCATCCCGGCGCGCACCAACCTGCACCAGGCCAGCGGCCTGCCGCCGGAATCGGTGCGCACCGTCTCTCGGCGGGATTTCGGGTGGCGGGTGATCTATCGCCCCGCCTATGCCCCGCCGAATGCCGAAAGCCGCACCGCCGTCGCGCTGTGCGGCCTTGAACGTCGGGCCCCGCTGCGGATCCAGCAGCAGCCCCGGCTTGACCCGACCGCCGATCCCGGCGCCCGCATCTTCGACATCTACTGCGCCTGATCCAACCCATATTTGCCCTGAACGGGGACCAGCCATGACCGACCAGCCAAAGAACACCGATTTCCACGATTCCTCGTTCCTGCAGGGCCATAACGCCGCCTATGTGGAACAGTTGTACGGCCAGTGGGCCAAGGACGCAGGCGCGGTGGACGAAGCCTGGGGCAGCTTCTTCCGCTCGCTTGGCGACGATCAGGACGTGGCCGTCCGCGAATCCGAGGGTGCAAGCTGGAAGCGCGCCGACTGGCCGCCGGTCCCACAAGATGACACCACCAGCGCCCTGACCGGCGAATGGCCCTCCGCGTCCAAGGGCGACGCCGACGCCGCGATCAAGAAGATCGCCGCCAAGGCCGAGGAAAAGGGCCTGAAGCTGTCGACCGACCAGATGCGTCAGGCCGTGCTGGACAGCATCCGCGCGCTGATGCTGATCCGCGCCTTCCGCATCCGCGGACACCTGCACGCGCAGCTGGACCCCCTTGGCCTGCGCGAAGTGCCCGATCATGGCGAGCTGAAGCCCTCGACCTATGGCTTCGGTCCCGGCGACATGGACCGTCCGATCTTCATCGACAACGTCCTGGGCCTGGAGATCGCGTCGATCCGCCAGATCACCGACCTGATGACCCGTACCTATTGCGGCACGTTCGCGCTGCAGTACATGCACATCTCGAACCCCGAGGAAGCCGCCTGGCTGAAGGAGCGGATCGAGGGTTACGGCAAGGAGATCGCCTTCACCCGCGAAGGCCGCCGCGCCATCCTGAACAAGCTGGTCGAGGCCGAGGGCTTTGAGAAGTTCCTGCACGTCAAGTACATGGGCACCAAGCGCTTCGGCCTGGACGGCGGCGAGGCGCTGATCCCCGCGATGGAGCAGATCATCAAGCGCGGCGGCGCGCTTGGCGTGAAGGAGATCGTGTTCGGCATGCCGCACCGCGGCCGCCTGTCGGTCCTGGCCAACGTGCTGTCGAAACCCTATCGCGCGATCTTCCACGAGTTCCAGGGCGGCAGCTTCAAGCCCGAGGACGTGGACGGTTCGGGCGACGTGAAATACCACCTGGGCGCCAGCGCCGACCGTGAATTCGACGGCAACAATGTCCACCTGTCGCTGACCGCCAACCCCAGCCACCTGGAGGCCGTGAACCCGGTCGTGCTGGGCAAGGCGCGCGCCAAGGGCGACCAGCTGGGCGACCTGACCGACCGCAGCTCGGTCCTGCCGATCCTGCTGCACGGCGACGCGGCCTTTGCGGGCCAGGGCGTCGTGGCCGAATGCCTGCAGCTGTCGGGCATCCGCGGTCACCGCACGGGCGGCTGCATCCACATCGTGGTGAACAACCAGATCGGCTTTACCACCGCGCCGGCGTTCAGCCGCACCTCGCCCTATCCGACCGACATCGCGCTGATGGTCGAGGCGCCCATCTTCCACGTGAATGGTGACGACCCCGAGGCCGTGGTCCATGCCGCCCGCGTGGCCATCGAGTTCCGCCAGAAGTTCCGCAAGGACGTCGTTCTGGACATCATCTGCTATCGCCGCTTTGGTCACAACGAAGGCGACGAGCCGATGTTCACGAACCCGGCGATGTACACCAAGATCAAGGCGCAGAAGACCACGCTGCAGCTGTACACCGAACGCCTGGTCGCCGACGGGCTGATCCCCGAGGGCGAGATCGAGGACATGAAGGCCGCCTTCCAGGCGCACCTGAACGAAGAGTTCGAGATCGGCAAGAACTACAAGCCGAACAAGGCCGACTGGCTGGACGGCAAGTGGTCGGGCCTGAACCGCGAGGGCACGGACTATATCGCAGGCGAGACCGGCATCACCCCCGAGGTGATGACCCAGGTCGGCCGTGCGCTGACCAACGCGCCGGATGGTCTGACCCTGCACAAGACCGTGGGCCGCCTGCTGGAAGCCAAGAAGCAGATGTTCGAGACGGGCGAAGGCTTTGACTGGGCCACGGCCGAAGCGCTGGCCTTCGGTTCGTTGGTGACCGAGGGGCATGGCGTGCGCCTGTCCGGTCAGGACAGCACCCGCGGCACGTTCAGCCAGCGGCATTCGGCCTTCATCGACCAGAAGTCCGAGGACCGTTACTATCCGCTGAACAACATCGCCGAGGGTCAGGCCCGCTATGAGGTCATCGACAGCATGCTGTCGGAATACGCGGTGCTGGGTTTCGAATACGGCTATTCGCTGGCCGAACCCAACACGCTGACCCTGTGGGAGGCACAGTTCGGCGACTTCGCCAACGGCGCGCAGATCATGTTCGACCAGTTCATCTCCTCGGGCGAGAAGAAGTGGCTGCGCATGTCCGGCCTGGTGATGCTGCTGCCGCACGGCTTCGAGGGCCAGGGCCCCGAGCACAGCTCTGCCCGTCTGGAGCGGTTCCTGCAGCAATGTGCCGAGGACAACTGGATCGTCGCGAACTGCACCACGCCCGCGAACTACTTCCACATCCTGCGCCGGCAGATCCACCGCGGCTTCCGCAAGCCGCTGGTGCTGATGACGCCGAAATCGCTGCTGCGTCACCCGCTGGCCATCAGCCGCGCCGAGGAGTTCCAGTCGGGTTCGACCTTCCACCGCGTGCTGTGGGACGACGCGCAGCGCGGCCGTTCGGACACCAAGCTGGTGGCCGACGACCAGATCAAGCGCGTCGTCGTGTGTTCGGGCAAGGTCTATTACGACCTGCTGAAGGCGCGCGACGAGGCCGGCATCACCGACACCTATCTGCTGCGTCTGGAGCAGTTCTATCCGTTCCCGGCACAGTCGATGGTCAAGGAACTGGGCCGCTTCAAGCAGGCCGAGGTCGTCTGGTGCCAGGAGGAGCCCAAGAACCAGGGCGGCTGGAGCTTCGTCGAGCCCTATCTGGAATGGGTGCTGGAGCGGCTTGGCGCCAAGCACACCCGCGCGCGCTATGCGGGCCGGAACGCCGCGGCCTCGGTCGCCACGGGCCTGGCATCGCGCCACAAGGCCGAACAAGAGGCGCTGGTCGCCAACGCCCTGAACCTTGAAGGATGATCCGATGACCACCGAAGTCCGCGTACCCGCCTTGGGCGAATCCGTCACCGAGGCCACGATCGCCACCTGGTTCAAGAAGCCCGGAGACCGCGTCGAGGTCGACGAGATGCTGTGCGAGCTGGAGACCGACAAGGTCACCGTCGAGGTGCCCAGCCCCGCCGCCGGCACCCTGGCCGAGATCGTCGCCGCCGAGGGCGAGACGGTCGGGCCTGACGCGCTGCTGGCCCAGATCAGCGAGGGTGGCGAAGCCGCCGCCCCCGCCCCGAAACCTGCCAAGGCCGAAGCACCGGCCGAAAAGACCGAGGAACAGAAGACAATGAGCGGCAATTCCGTGGACGTGATGGTCCCGTCCCTGGGCGAAAGCGTGACCGAGGCGACCGTCGCCACCTGGTTCAAGAAGCCGGGCGACCGCGTCGAGGCCGACGAGATGCTGTGCGAGCTGGAGACCGACAAGGTCTCGGTCGAGGTCCCGGCCCCCGCCGCCGGCGTCCTGGCCGAGATCCTGGCCGAGGAAGGCGCGACCGTCGATGCCAAGGCGCGCCTGGCGATCATCACCGAGGGTGCCGCCGGCACCGCCGCGCCCAAGGCGTCGGATGCGCAGGAGACCGTCCTGCCGAATGCCGGCCCCGAGGAGACCAAGCCGCGCGACGTCGAGGATGCACCCTCGGCCAAGAAGGCCATGGCTGAGAAGGGCGTCACCCGCGACCAGGTCCAGGGTTCGGGCCGCGACGGCCGCGTGATGAAGGAGGACGTGGCCAAAGCCAAGGCAGCCCCCGCGCCCGCCGCAAAGGCCCCCGCCGCCCCCCGCCCGGCCGAGGATGCCGCGCGTGAGGAGCGGGTCAAAATGACCCGTCTGCGCCAGACCATCGCCCGCCGCCTGAAGGACGCGCAGAACACCGCCGCGATGCTGACGACCTACAACGAGGTCGACATGTCCGCGATCATGGGCCTGCGCAACGAGTACAAGGACGCCTTCGAGAAGAAGCACAAGGTCAAGCTGGGCTTCATGTCCTTCTTCGTAAAGGCCTGCTGCCACGCGCTGAAGGAAGTCCCCGAGGTCAATGCCGAGATCGACGGCACCGACGTGGTCTACAAGAACTACGTCAACATGGGCGTCGCGGTGGGCACGCCCTCGGGTCTGGTCGTGCCCGTCGTGCGCGACGCGGACCAGAAAGGCTTTGCCGCCATCGAGAAGGAGATCGGCGAGCTGGGCCTGAAGGGCCGCGACGGCAAGCTGTCCATGGCCGAGATGCAGGGCGGCACCTTCACCATCTCGAACGGCGGCGTCTACGGCTCGCTGATGTCGTCGCCGATCCTGAACCCCCCGCAGTCGGGCATCCTGGGCATGCACAAGATCCAGGAGCGTCCCGTGGTCGTCGGCGGTCAGATCGTCATCCGCCCGATGATGTATCTGGCGCTGTCCTATGACCACCGGATCGTCGACGGCAAGGGCGCGGTGACCTTCCTGGTCCGCGTCAAGGAAGCGCTGGAAGATCCGCGCCGCCTGCTGATGGATCTCTGATCCCGCCGGGGGCCCTTCGGGGCCCCTCTCGCACCACGGGCTTGCGCTGCCGCCGGCGCAGGACCAAAGCTGGGCCGTCACGAACCGGAGCCTGACCCATGCAACTGATCGTCCGCTACACCCATGCCGACCCTGCCACGTTCCGCACGGCCTTCGATGCCGATGCCGAGGATCGGGGCCGGAACGGCCTGACGCTGCTGCAACTGTGGCGCGAGGATGACGGTCATTCCTGGGCGCTGTTCCAGGTCGGAAACCTAAAGGCCGCCCGCGATTACCTGGACGGCGCGGCGGCGGTCTTCGCGACCCAGGCCGGCGTCACCGCCACCGACGCACATTTCGTGGAAACCATCTGATGCCCCCCGAGGTCGCAGCCCTGGCCGTCGCCGGCCTGATCCAGACCGCGCAGTTCGCGACCTATTCCGTGATGGCGCAGCGCCAGGTCGGCCGCCGTGCCGCCATGAGCCCGCGCGACGGCGGCAAGGTCGAGCTGACCGGGACCGCCGGCCGCCTGCAACGTGCCTTCAACAACCATTTCGAAGGCCTGATCATGTTCACCCTGGCGGTGGTCGTGGTCACGCTTGGAGACGCATCCGGCACGCTGACCGCGATCTGCGCCTGGACCTATGTGGCCGCGCGCATCCTCTATATCCCCGCCTATGTGCGGGGCTGGGTGCCGGGCCGCTCGATCATCTGGGTCGTCGGCTTTGCGGCGACGGTGCTGATGATCCTCTTTGCCCTGATTTCTTCTTTGTGAAAATACCCCGCGGGGCCCGGGGGCGCGAAGCCCCCGGCCGCGGTCTGACAAAAGGAACTGCCATGTATGATCTCATCGTGATCGGCGCCGGCCCCGGCGGCTATGTCTGCGCCATCCGCGCGGCGCAGCTGGGCCTGAAGGTCGGCGTGGTCGAGGGCCGCGAGGCTCTTGGCGGAACCTGCCTGAACGTCGGCTGCATCCCCTCCAAGGCCCTGCTGCATGCCAGCCACATGCTGCACGAGGCGCATGAGAACTTCGAGAAGATGGGCCTCATGAACGCCCATGTCGACGTCGACTGGACCAAGATGCAGTCCTACAAGGCCGACACGGTCCAGGGGAACACCAAGGGCATCGAATTCCTGTTCAAGAAGAACAAGATCGACTGGATCAAGGGCTGGGCCTCGATCCCCGAAGCCGGCAAGGTCAAGGTCGGCGACACCGTCCACGAGACGAAGAACATCGTCATCGCCACCGGGTCGTCCCCCGCCGCGCTGAAGGGCGTGACGGTCGACAACGACGCGGGCGTGATCGTCGATTCCACCGGCGCGCTGGCCCTGCCCAAGATCCCGAAATCCATGGTCGTGATCGGCGCAGGCGTCATCGGTCTGGAATTGGGTTCGGTCTATGCCCGCCTCGGCGCCGAGGTGACGGTGGTCGAATACCTGGACGTCATCACCCCCGGCATGGACGGCGAGGTGCAGAAGCAGTTCCAGAAGATGCTGTCAAAGCAGGGCCTGTCCTTCGTCATGGGCGCCGCCGTGCAGTCGGCCGAGGCCAAGGACGGCCAGGCCACCGTCACCTATGCGCTGAAAAAGGATGACAGCACCCATAGCCTGACCGCCGACGTGGTCCTGGTCGCCACGGGCCGCCGTCCGCATGTCGAGGGCCTGGGCCTCGACGCGCTTGGCGTGACCATGACCGATCGCGGCTTCGTCAAGGTCGACGATCACTGGGCGACCAGCATCAAGGGCGTCTATGCCATCGGCGACGCGGTGCCCGGCCCGATGCTGGCCCACAAGGCCGAGGACGAGGGCATGGCGGTGGCCGAGGTCATCGCGGGCAAGCATGGCCATGTGAACTATGGCGTCATCCCCGGCGTGATCTACACCACCCCCGAGGTCGCCAATGTCGGCCTGACCGAGGAGCAGGCCAAGGAAGGCGGGCGCAAGGTCAAGATCGGCAAGTTCCCCTTCATGGGCAATGCCCGCGCCAAGGCGCAGTTCCTGGGCGAGGGTTTCGTCAAGCTGATCGCCGATGCCGAAACCGACCGCATCCTGGGCTGCCACATCATCGGCCCATCGGCGGGCGACCTGATCCACGAGGTCTGCGTGGCGATGGAATTCGGCGCCTCGGCCGAGGATCTGGCCCTGACCTGCCACGCGCATCCGACCGTGTCGGAAGCCGTGCGCGAGGCGGCGCTGGCCTGTGGCGGCGGCGCCATTCATGCCTGACGCGCGTATGGTGGCGGGGGCCCTGCCCCCGCGGCCTGCGGCCCATCTGGGTCGGCGCGGGCTGCTGATCTCGATCCTGGCGCTGGCCGCGTGCGGCGGTGGCGGGGTCCGGTCCGGCAGCAACGGGCGGATCGGCGGTTCGGGCCTCTACCCGAACGAGACGCCCTATCTGCGCCAGCGCATCAACTTCTGGGCACGCCATTACGACGTGCCCAGTTCGCTGGTCCAACGGGTGATCCTGCGCGAATCCAGCCACCGTCCCGACATGCGGAACGGCCCGTATCACGGGCTGATGCAGATCGTGCCGCAGACGGCGCGCACGATGGGCTATCGTGGGCCGGATCGTGGTCTGCTGGATGCCGACACGAACCTGCGCTATGGCGTGAAATACCTGCGCGGCGCCTGGATGGTGGCCGAGGGCGACCCCGACCGTGCCGTCATGTGGTATTCGCGCGGCTACTACTACGAGGCCAAGCGCAAGGGCCTGCTGAAGCGGACCGGCCTCAGCGGCTGAGGATCAGCCGCCCGCGATGATGCGGACATAGTTCCGCGTCTCGCGATAGGGCGGGATGCCGCCGTGCTTCTGCACCGCGCCGGGCCCCGCGTTATAGGCGGCCAGCGCCAGCGTCCAGTTGCCGAACTGGTTGTACATCATCCGCAGATAGCGCGCCCCGCCGTTCAGGTTCTGCACCGGATCGTTGGGGTTCACGCCCAGCTTGGCGGCCGTTCCCGGCATCAGCTGCGCCAGTCCCATCGCACCCTTGTGGCTGCGCGCGTTCGGGTTCCAGCCTGATTCCTGCTGGACCAGCCGCAGGAACAGGTCCTCGGGAATGCCGTGACGCTGCGCCGCCTGGCGCGCATGGGGCAGGTATTCGCTGCGCCGGCCCGTATAGCGGGGAATGTTCGGCGCCGTTTCCAGCAGCACCTCCTGGCGGCCCGCATTCGGCTGCAGCCGGGCGGAGGACTGGTACTGGGTCGACAGGCGCGAATCCATCAGCCGGGTCTGGCGCGCGAACTGTTCGGCGCGCGACTTGGAGGAGGCGCCCGACAGGCGCAGGCCCTGCGCGTCGGCAGGCAGTGCCAGGCTTCCGATCACCGCTGCACAGAAGGTTGCCTTCAGGGTATGGCCTAGCCGCATGATCTCCGCCCTCGTCCTTGTCGCACCGGCCTGTCGCCGCTTTTGTCCCGGACTATACACGAAATCGGTCATGCTGCCAGTCGGCCCTTGGCGCTACGCGACTTCCTGCTTGGCTTCACCCGGCGGGCTGGGCTAGACCCGACGCAAAGGCACATAATCCAAGGATCCTGATCATGGCAGGCAGCGTCAACAAGGTCATTCTGGTCGGCAATCTTGGCCGCGACCCGGAAATCCGCAGCTTTCAGAACGGCGGCAAGGTCGCGAACCTGCGCATCGCCACCTCCGAGAACTGGAAGGACCGCACCACCGGAGAGCGCAAGGAGCGCACCGAGTGGCACACCGTCGCCATCTTCAACGAGGGCTTGGTGGGCGTCGTCGAACGCTATCTGAAGAAGGGCAGCAAAGTCTATGTCGAGGGCCAGCTGGAAACCCGCAAGTGGCAGGACCAGTCCGGCCAGGACCGCTATTCGACCGAGATCGTCCTGCGCGGCATCGGCGGCACGCTGACCATGCTGGACGGCGCCAGCGGCGGTGGCGGCGGCATGGGTGGTGGCGGCATGGGCGGCGGTGGTCGCGACAGCGGCGGCTATGACGACTATAACCAGGGCGGCGGATCGTCGTCGTCGCGCGGCGGCGGCGGCGGCCAGGGCGGCGGACGCGCCGATTACGACGACGAGATCCCGTTCTGATCCGATCAGGGCGAATCACCGGAAAGGGGCGGCCATGGGGCCGCCCTTTTTCGTTGCCGGCGCGCGACGCGATCTTGCCGGCGCGCACCCCGCCCTTGCCGCAAGTTGCGCGGTGGGCGGTCCGGGCTTTGCGAATGATCCTGCGCTTGCATTGCGTCCGCGCTGGCGGTTTCTGGGCTGATCCCTGCGCGGGACGGCCCGCGCGCCTGCCACAGGAAGGCTTGCAGATGGCACTGACACTTACCGATCTGACCGCACCCCAGGGGTTCGAACGTCTGGTTCTGGCACAGGACCCGCAGGCCGGGCTGCGCGCGCTGATCTGCCTGCATTCGACCACGCTCGGCCCTGCCGCGGGCGGGTGCCGCATGTGGGCCTATGCCGACGACGATGCCGCGATCCATGACGTGACGCGTCTGGCCCGCGGCATGACATACAAGAACGCGATGGCCGACCTGGGCCTGGGCGGCGGCAAGGCGGTCATCATCGGCGACGCGCGCACCGACAAGACCCCGGCGATGATGCGTGCCTTCGGCGAGGCCGTCGACGCGCTTGGCGGCACCTACTGGACGGCCGAGGATGTCGGCATCTCTCCGGCGGACATGGCCCATGCGGCCGAGGCGACGCGCTTTGCCGTGGGCCTGTCCGGCGCATCGGGCGACCCCTCGCCCTGGACCGCCGAGGGCGTGTTCCGCTGCCTGCGCGTGGGCGCGCGCCATGCGTTCGGCACGGACGATCTGACCGGGCGGCGGGTGCTGGTGCAGGGGCTGGGCCATGTCGGCCTGTCGCTGGCCGAAAAGCTGGCCGCCGCGGGGGCACGGCTGATGGTGACCGACATCCATCAGGCGGCGCTGGACGACGCCGCGACACGCCTTGGCGCAACCGTGTGTGCGCCCGACGTGGTCTTCGATCAGCAGATGGACATCCTGGCTCCCTGCGCCCTGGGCGGCGTGCTGACGCGGGACACCGCCACGGCGCTGACCGCGACGCTGGTCTGCGGCGCCGCGAACAACCAGCTGGGCGATGACGGCGTGGCGGACATCATGGCCGAACGCGGCATCACCTATCTGCCCGACTATGTCGTGAACGCAGGCGGCATCATCAGCGTCGCAAGCGAGATCCACGGCAAGCCCGACGCGTGGCGCCTGGATCGCCTGACCGCCATCGCCGGCCGCGTCGACCAGATGCTGACCCGCGCGCGCGACACGGACCAGCTGCCTTCGGCCGTGGCCGATCAGATGGTGCATGACATGCTGACCACCCGTCGCGCCGCCTGAGGCGGCGTCGGCGACAGCCAGCCGTGGCGGCCCCCTCGATGGGAGCTGTCGCGGCTTCGCGGGCCGGGACGGACGCCTAGCGCGCGTCGTGCAGGACGCGTGCCAGCATGTTACCTTCGACCGCGTCGCTGACGAAGGCCTCGCCGATCCCGCGGGCCAGCACGAAACGCAACTGGCCGTCCACGACCTTCTTGTCCTGCCCCATCAGCGCGATCAGGCCCCCGTCGTCCGGCAGGGCGCCGGGGATCTCGGACAGCCGTGCGGGCATGCCCATCTGGCGCAGATGCGCCAGGACACGGCTCGGCGCCTCCTGCGAACACAACCCCATCCGCGCCGACAGATCGAAGGCCAGCGCACAGCCGATGGCCACGCCCTCGCCATGCAGCAGCCGGTCCGAATACCCGGTCGCCGCCTCCAGCGCATGACCGAAGGTGTGGCCCAGGTTCAGCAGCGCACGTTCGCCCTGTTCGGTCTCGTCACGGGTGACGATGCCCGCCTTCATGGCCACCGAATGCGCGACCGCCTGCTGGCGCAGGCCCGCATTCCGCGCCAGATCGGGGCCGTTCTCCTCCAGCCAGGCGAAGAAATCCGCATCCCCCAGCAGACCGTACTTGGCGACCTCGCCATAGCCCGACAGGAAATCGCGCGGGCGCAGCGTGTCCAGCACGTCGATATCGGCCAGGACCAGCGAGGGCTGGTGGAACGCGCCGACCAGATTCTTGCCATGCGCGCTGTTGATCCCGGTCTTGCCGCCCACGCTGCTGTCGACCTGCGCCAACAGCGTCGTGGGCAGCTGCACGAACCGCACCCCGCGCCGCAGGATCGCCGCCGCAAAACCCACCAGGTCACCGATCACCCCGCCGCCAAGCGCCAGGACGACGTCGCGCCGCTCGACCTGCTGGTCCAGCAGCCAGTCGACGCAGGTCGTCAGATGCGGCCAGCTTTTGGTCCCCTCCCCGGCCGGCAGGACCAGCGCCTCGCTGGCGATCCCCGCGTCGCGCAGCGCGGCCTGCAGCGGTGCCAGATGCAGCCCTGCCACCGTTGCGTCGGTGACGATCGCCACGCGCGGCCGCGACAGAAGCGGTGCGATCTCGGCACCCGCGCGACCCAGCAGGCCCTGCCCGATGCGCACGTCATAGGCGCGCGCTCCAAGGGGCACGGGAACGGTGACGGGATCGGTCATGGCTTCTCCTGGGTCAGGGTGGGATGGGCGGCGGTCAGTTCGGCGATCAGGCGGGTCGCGGTCGCCTCGATCGTGTCGCCGGCGCGGGACACGAATTCCAGGTCCGCCAGCGCATAGACGGGGCTGCGCTCCGCCAGCAGGCGCAGCAGCGTGCCCTTTGGGTCGGCGGTCTGCAGCAGGGGGCGCGTCGGGCGCTGGCGCACGCGCGCCCACAGCGTCTCGGGCGAACAGTTCAGCCAGACGGACAGGCCCCGTTCCCCGATGATCTGCCGGTTCTCGGGGCGCATCCACGCGCCGCCCCCGGTCGAGACGACGCCCGGTGCCCCCGCCAGCAGGCGCGACAGCACCTGCGCCTCGCGCGCGCGAAAGAACGCCTCGCCGTCGCGGGCGAAGATCTCGCTGATGGACATGGCCGCCGCGGCCTCGATCTCGGCGTCGGAATCGGTGAACGGCACGCGCAGCCTGCGGGCCAGTTCCGACCCGATGGCGGTCTTGCCCGCGCCCATCATTCCGATCAGCACGATATGGCGCGTCAGCACCTGTGTCATCCGGCCCCCCGTCAATCGGGTGACTGAATGACGTGATCTTTCGGAAATTGCCATATATATTCGCCCCGAGCCGGCCCAAGACCGGTGCAAGAACACAGAAAACACGGTCGAGCAAAGGCGAATGCAATGCGGATGTTGAAACTGCTGGTGGTGCTGATTCTGGCGGGCCTGATCGGCCTCGCGGGCTATGCCTATTTCGGCGACATGGCCCCGACCCGCCAGGAGGTCCGCACCCCCCTGCAGCTGGACACCCCCGCGGCCGAACAGCCGGCCGAGGCTGCCGGTGACTGACAGAGCCACCCTCTGCGCACTGGTCCTGGCGCTGCTGCCCAGCCTTGCCCTGGCGCAGCAGCAGCCCCTGTCGGCCAGCGACTGGCTGTCAGGCAGCGTCCGCGGCCCGGTGCGCGAAAGCTCGGCTTGGCGGCCCGGCGACGTCCCGCCACCC
>NZ_WEKR01000077.1:0-19887 GCF_024105395.1 Paracoccus sp. 08
GCGCCGCAGTCGTCGCCCCGGCCGCCGCGCCACGCCCTGTGCCTGTCCGGCTCCGAGGGGGATACCGACCTCCTGCCCTTGGCCAACAGCCACGCGGTGGTGATCCGTCAGGATGACAGCTGGGAAAGCTTTGCGGGGCGGCTGTTCCGGCCCTGGGTCCATGTCATTTCGATGGCGCAGGACGGGTCCGACCTGCCGGACCGGCTGGCCTGGGCCCGCGCAAACCCGGACGCCTGCCGGCAGATGTCGCGCAAGGCGCGCAGGCTGTGCCATGCCCTGGCCGATCCTGCCGGGCGCAGGCTGCATCTGGCACAGGTGCTGGCCGATTACCGCCGCGCCACGGGCCAGGACTAGCGGCGCGGAAAGACGAAGACCCGGTCGCGGCGCAGCATCAGCCACATCGGCGTCCCCGCAGGCGGCAGGAACACCCCCGGCACCGTCGCGTTCAGCGCGATGCCGCCCGCATCGGTCGCGAACTCGACCAGCGATTCACGACCCAGATAGCGGGCCCGCGTGACCCGCGCCAGCGCGGCGCTGCCGTTTTCGGCGGTGGGGGCGGGGCCCTGTCCGGCGCGGTCGAAATCCATCTTCAGGTGCTGGGGCCGGATGACGATGTCGACCTCTGCCCCCTCGGGCAGGCCGGGGGTCAGGAACTGGCCGAAGGGCGTGTCGGTCAGCGCGCCCTGCACCCGTCCCGTCAGCACGTTGATGTCGCTGAAAAACCCCGCCGCCAGCCGGTCCACCGGCGCGTTGTAGAGGTTGTAGGGCGCGCCCTGCTGCACGATCCGGCCCCCCCGCATCAGCAGGATCTGATCGGCCATGCGCATCGCCTCGTGCGGCTCGTGGGTGACCAGCAGGACGGCGGTGCCCTCATCCTTCAGCAGGGCCAGCGTCTCGTCGCGGATGCCGTCGCGCAGGCGCTCGTCCAGGCCGCTGAACGGCTCGTCCATCAACAGGACGCGCGGCCGCGGGGCCAGGGCGCGCGCCAGGGCCACGCGCTGCTGCTCTCCGCCGGACAGCTCATGCGGATAGCTGTCGATATGGGCGGTCATGCGCACGCGGTCCAGCAGCTCGGCCACGCGGTCGCGGTTGGCCTTCCAGCCGCCGGCCAGGCCGAATGCCACGTTCTCGCGCACGGGCAGATGCGGGAACAGCGCGAAGTCCTGGAACATCAGCCCGATCGCGCGGCGTTCGGGCGGGATGCGGAACTGGGTGTCGCAGACCAGTTGGCCGTCGACGAAGATCCGCCCCCGGTCCTGCATGTCGACGCCCGCCACGATGCGCAGCGTGGTCGATTTGCCGCAGCCCGACGGGCCCAGCAGGCAGGCCACCTGGCCCGCCTCGACCTGGAAGCTGACATCGTCCACCACCGCCTGCCCGTCGAATCGGCGGGTCAGTCCCTGAACTTCCAGGCGGGGGGGCACGGTCACGGGCGATCCTTGGCGTTTTGGTCGGGGTTGCGTATCAGGCGCGCCCCCGCCTCGCAACAGGGCCTCAGACCGTGACGTTCAACGCGCCGCCGTCCAGCAGCACGTTCTGCCCGACGATGAACCGCGCCTGCTGGCTGCACAGAAACGCGCAGGTCGCGCCGAAATCGGCAGCCGTGCCATAGGTGCCGGTGGGGATGGTCGCCTGCCGCTGTGCGCGGGCCTGATCGACGGTGATGCCCTGCGCGGACGCCACGCCGCCATCCAGGCTGTCGGCTCGGTCGGTCGCGTGGATGCCGGGCAGCAGGTTGTTCACGCAGACGCCCTTGCCGGCGACCTGGCGCGACATGCCGGCCACGAACCCGGTCAGTCCGGTGCGCGCCGTGTTGGACAGCCCCAGAACCGAGATCGGCGACCGCACCGATGCCGAGGTGATGTTCACGACCCGGCCCCATCCGCGGTCCATCATGCCCGGCACCAGCGCCTGCATCAGGGCGATGGCCGACAGCATGTTGGCGTCGATGGCACGGATGAAATCGTCGCGCGTCCAGTCCTGCCAGTCGCCCGGCGGAGGGCCGCCCGCATTGGTGACCAGGATGTCGGCATGGCCAACGGCGGCCAGCACGCGGGCGCGGCCCTCCTCGGTCGTGATGTCGGCGGCGACCGGAGTGACCTCGACGCCATGCCGTTCAGCGATCTCGCGGGCGGTCCGGGTGATCTCGGCCTCGGTGCGGGCGTTGATGACCAGGTTCACGCCGGCCTCGGCCAGCGCCTCGGCGCAGCCGCGCCCCAACCCCTTGGACGCCGCACAGACCAGCGCCCGTTTGCCCTTGATCCCCAGATCCATCGTGTTCTCCCTCTGCGTTCGACGCGCAGGAAACGCGGGCGGGGCGGCATTGTCAAACGCGATGACGGCGGCGATGCGCGGCGGGGCGCAGCCCCGCGGCAAGGAAGGGGCCTCGACGGCCCCGCCCTTGCCCCATGCTCACTCCGCGATGGCCTCGCGGATCGCGCGCATGTTCGCGCCATAGACGTCGGGCCGGTCCACCGACCCGCCCTTGAAGACCGCCGATCCCGCGACCAGCACGTCGGCCCCGGCCTGCGCCACCAGCGGCGCCGTCGCCGGGTCCACCCCGCCGTCCACCTGAATATGGATCGGCCGATCGCCGATCATCCCGCGCAGGCGGGCGATCTTGTCGACTTGGCTGTGGATGAACTTCTGCCCGCCGAAACCGGGGTTCACCGTCATCACAAGCACCATGTCGCACAGGTCCAGCAGGTATTCGACTGCCTCGACCGGGGTGCCGGGGTTCAGCGCGATCCCGGCCCTTTTGCCCGTCGCGCGGATCGCCTGCAGGGTGCGGTGCGGATGCGGCCCGGCCTCGACATGGGCGGTGATCATGTCGGCCCCCGCCTCGGCATAGGCCTCGATATAGGCGTCGACCGGGGCGATCATCAGATGCACGTCCATGACCGTCTTCACATGCGGGCGGAACGCCTTGACCGCCGGGGGGCCGAAGGTCAGGTTCGGCACGAAATGCCCGTCCATCACGTCGACATGCACCCAGTCGGCGCCCTGCGCCTCGATGGCGCGGATCTCGGCCCCGAAATTGGCGAAATCGGCGGACAGGATCGATGGGGCGATCTTGATCGTGCGGTCGAAATCCATGGCGCTCTCCAGTCTGTTCGGGCGGGGTTCACTCCGCTGCGGCCTGCCTGCTGGCGCGGTCCACGTCAAGACCGCCTTCGAAGACCCGGCTGGCGCGGATGTCCGGCGCGCTCAGCGTGGACAGGGCGGCGGCGTCCAGCGGCCCCTGCGCCTCGGTGAACAGACGGTTCGCCTGCCGCAGCCTGGCGCGGTCCAGCGCGTTCCGGATCGACCGGGCGTTCGCGAAATGCGGCTGCGTGCGCCGCGCGGCGATGTACTGGCCCATCGCGGTGCGGGCCGCGTCGTCCAGGCGGTAATTCTGCCGCGCCAGCATGCCTTCGCAGATGTGCAGCAGCTCGTCGTCGCTGTAGTCGGGAAACTCGATGTGGTGGGCGATCCGCGACCGGAACCCGGGGTTCGAGGCAAAGAACCGGTCCATCCGGTCGTCATAGCCCGCCAGGATCACCACCAGGTCGTCGCGGTTGTTCTCCATCACCTGCAGCAGGATCTCGATCGCCTCCTGCCCATAGTCGCGCTCGTTCTCGGCCCGGTAGAGGTAATACGCCTCGTCGATGAACAGCACGCCCCCCATCGCCTTCTTCAGGACCTCCTTGGTCTTGGGCGCGGTATGGCCGATGTACTGGCCCACCAGGTCGTCGCGCGTGACGGTCACCAGGTGCCCCTTGCGGACATAGCCCAGCCTGTGCAGCAGCGTGGCCATCTTCAGCGCAACGGTCGTCTTGCCCGTGCCGGGATTGCCGGTGAAGCTCATGTGCAGCGTCGGCGTCTCGGTCGCCAGGCCAAGCCGCCGCCGCGCCCGGTCGACCAGCAGCAGGGCCGCCGTCTCGCGGATGCGCGCCTTGACGGGGGCCAGGCCCACCAGCTCCTGGTCCAGCTCGGCCAGGACCTCGGCCACGCCGCTGTCGGCAAAGTCCCGGGCAAGGTCGACATGGGTCGGGACATCTTCGGTCATCATGCACCTCTTTCGTGGAATGCGTCCGGGCGATGGGAGGACACCGCCCGGACCTGGCCCTGCGGAGGAGCAACCTCTCAGGGATAGCGTGCGCCCTCGGGCTCGCGCATGGCATAGCTCTCGATGCTGTATCGGACCGTCCGGCCCTCACCCTCCTGGCGCACCAGCCGAAAGCCCGGTTCCACCGCCGGTCGGTTCACGATCATCGCCATGCGGATCGATTCCCATCCGGGCGAGGCATCGAAGGCGATGACGCGGATATAGACGCCGCCATGCACCTTGCGGCATTCGTTGACCTCGAACACCACCGCCGCTGCGTCGGGATTGTCGAACATCGGGTGGCCCCACATCTCCCAATAGGTGTTCCGGGGATGCGGATCGTCGGTGTATTCGACCGACACCGCCCAACCCCTGTCGATGGCGTACTGGGCCTGCACGCGGATGTCGTCATCCGACAGGTCGGGCAGGAAGCTGAACTGGCCTTGTGTCATCTTCATGGCTCTGGCTCCTCAGTGGGACACTTCGGGGGTGGGCGCGAAATCGGGCGCATCGGTCGAGGCATAGTCGAAGCTGACGTCCTTCCAGACATCCAGGGCCTGCTTCAGCGGCGTGCAGGTGCGGGCGGCATCGCGCAGGATGTCCTCGCCCTCGTTCCAGATGTCGCGGCCCGAATTGCGCGCGAACACCATCGCCTCCAGCGCGACGCGGTTGGCCTGCGCGCCGGCGGCGATGCCGTGGGGGTGGCCGATCGTGCCGCCGCCGAACTGCAGCACGACATCCTCGCCCAGGTAATGCAGCAGCTGGTGCATCTGGCCGGCATGGATGCCGCCCGACGCCACCGGCATCATCTTGTTCAGGCTGGCCCAGTCCTGGTCGAAGAAGATCCCGTTCTCCAGCGCCATGGGATTCCGCTCCTCGCGGAAGATGTCGTAATATCCCCTGGTGGTCGCCGGATCGCCCTCCAGCTTGCCCACGACGGTGCCTGCGTGCAGGTGGTCGACGCCGGCCAGGCGCATCCATTTCGCGATCACGCGAAAGCTGACGCCGTGGCTGCGCTGGCGGGTATAGGTCGAATGCCCGGCCCGGTGCAGGTGCAGGATCATGTCGTTGTCGCGCGCCCATTTGGCCATCGACTGGATCGCGGTGTACCCGATCACCAGGTCGATCATCACGATCACCGACCCAAGCGATTTCGCGAACTCGGCCCGCGCGTACATCTCCTCCATCGTGCCGGCGGTGACGTTCAGGTACGTCCCCTTGACCTCTCCGGTCGCGGCACTGGCGCGGTTCACCGCCTCCATGCAGTACAGGAACCGGTCGCGCCAATGCATGAAGGGCTGGCTGTTGATGTTCTCGTCGTCCTTGGTGAAATCAAGACCGCCCTTCAGCGCCTCATAGACGACGCGGCCATAGTTCCGGCCCGACAGGCCCAGCTTGGGCTTGACCGTGGCACCCAGCAGCGGGCGGCCATAGCAGTTCAGGCGCTCGCGCTCGACCACGATGCCGGTGGCGGGACCCTGGAACGTCTTCACATAGGCCACGGGCAGGCGCATGTCCTCCAGCCGCAGGGCCTTCAGCGGCTTGAAGCCGAAGACGTTGCCGATGATCGACGCGGTCAGGTTGGCGATGCTGCCCCCCTCGAACAGGTCCAGGTCATAGGCGATGTAGGCAAAGAACTCTCCGGGGCCGTTGGGGACGGGATCCACGCGATAGGCCTTGGCGCGGTACTTGTCGCAGGCGGTCAGCCGGTCGGTCCAGACCACGGTCCAGGTCGCGGTGCTGCTTTCGCCCGCCACCGCCGCCGCGGCCTCGACCGCGTCCACCCCGTCCTGCGGCGTGATGCGGAACAGCGCGATGATGTCGGTGTCCTTGGGGGTATAGTCCGGCTCCCAGTATCCCATCTGCGCGTATTTCAGCACCCCGGCAGAGTACCGCTTTTTCGCGTCCAACTTGGCTGGCATCTCGTTCATGGTCAGTCCTCCGTGAAAGGGTTAGGCGCGCTTGGCGTCATGGGTCAGGCGCAGGATCATCGGCGTCAGGATCAGCTGCATCGCCAGGTCCATCTTGGGGCCGGGCACGACGATCGAGTTGGCGCGGCTCATCCAGGATCCGTCGATCATCTGGGTCAGATAGGGAAAATCGATGCCCCTCGGGTTGCGGAACCGGATCACCACCAGGCTTTCGTCGGCCGTGGGGATCCAGCGCGCGATGAACGGGTTCGACGTGTCGACGACCGGCACGCGCTGGAAATTGATGTCCGTCTGGGTGAACTGGGGACAGATGCAGTGCACATAGGCGTGCATGCGCCGCAGGATGGTGTCGGTCACGGCCTCGGTCGAATAGCCGCGCTGGGCGCTGTCGCGGTGGATCTTCTGGATCCATTCCAGATTGATCACCGGCACCACGCCGATCTTCAGGTCGGCCAGCGCGGCCAGGTTGACGGTGTCGTTGGCCACCGCCCCGTGCAGCCCCTCATAGAACAGCAGGTCGCTGCCGTCGGGAAAGGGTGCCCAGTCCGTGAAGGTGCCGGGCGAGGTGCCCCATCGTTCCGCCTCGCGGTCGTCATGGACGTAATGGCGGGTCTGGCCGCGCCCCGTTTCGCCATAGACGCGAAAGATCTCCTCCAGTGCCTGCAGTTCGTTGGCGTCGAAGCTGAAATGGCTGAAGGTCGCGTCGCCCGCGGCCAGCCGCGCGGCCAGTTCGGCCTTCATCGCGGCGCGGTCATAGCGGTGGAAGGCATCGCCCTCGATGCTGACGGCGGTGATGCCCTCGCGGCGAAAGATCTGGTCGAAGGTCGACTTGACCGTCGTGGTGCCCGCGCCCGAACTGCCGGTGACCGAGATGATAGGATGCTTGTGGCTCATGGGGTCCTCAGGTGCGGAACAGGCCGCGATGGCCGAACAGGGCCGACACCTCGGCCTCGGGCAGATCGTGATAGGCGGCGACGCGGTCGACCTTGTCGATGCAGCCGAAGACCAGCGGCGTGCGGCTGTCGAACCCGGTGATCACCGCGTCCAGGATCGGCAGCGCGCCGTCCGTTGCCCGTCCCCCGGCCTGTTCGATCAGGAACGCGATGGGCGCCGCCTGGTGCAGCATCGACAGGCTGCCTCGCGCATGCCCCGACCGCGCATCGGCGGGCGCCAGGTAGATGCCGCCGCGCATCAGGATCCGATGCGCCTCGGCCACCAGCGACGGGGTCCAGCGCAGGTCGATGGTCCGTCCGCGCGGGCCCTGAACGCCGGCCAGGCAGTCGTCGACATAGGCCCGCACAGGGCGCGGCCAGTGGCGGTACTGCGACATGTCGATGGCCAGGTCGCGCACGGTGTCGGGCAGGGTGGCCCGCGCCCGTTCGATGGCGAAGGCCCACCCGTCCAGCGCCTGCACCTGCACGCCGTCGCCGCAGGTCAGCACCATCAGGCAGCGCGGTCCGTGCATCACGTATCCCGCCGCCCGCATCTGCCGCGCGGGGCGCAGAAAGCTGTCCTCGGCCGTGGCCGCCGCGTCGAAGATCGCGAACAGGGTGCCCGTGGGGGCATTGGCATCAGGCTGGTCGGGCGGCGAATGCGCGATGGCCAGGGCCAGCGCGCCCTGCGGATCGCCCCCTTCGGGCGTGGCCTGATCCGCCCGGCTGATCCAGCGCAGCCCCTTGCCTCGCAGCGCAGCCCCCGTGGCCAGGTGGCGCGCCAGATCATCCAGGCAGGCGTGCAGATCGGCCGGGATCAGGTCCGTGTCGATGGTCGCTTCGGTCATCGTCCCCTCCCCGGCACGAGTGCTGCCAAGGGACATTGACAGGCGACCGCGTTTCGGAAAATTTAATAAGGCGAAAGACGCATTCAGGAAAACTTAAGATGCGCCATGATGCCGTCACCCTGCGCCAATTGCGCGCCCTGCGCGCGGTCGCCGACAGCGGCAGCCTGACCCTGGCCGCGGCGCAGCTGGGCCTCAGCCCGCCCGCCATTCACAGTCAGCTGAAATCGCTGGAAGATCTGGCTGGGGCGCCGTTGCTGCAGCGCGCCGAGCACGGGGCGTTTCGCGCCACCGCACAGGGTCGTGCCCTGCTGATGGCAGAGGCCCAGATCGCCACCGCACTGGCCCGCGCCGGGCGCGAGGTCGCGTCCCTGGCCCAGGGGCACAGCGGCAACGTGGTCCTGGGGGTGGTGTCCACCGGCAAGTATTTCGCGCCGTTCCTGGTCGCCACGCTGCAACGCGCCCTGCCGCGGATCGAAGTGACGCTGCGGATCGGCAACCGCGACGCGATCCTGGCCGCGCTGGCCGCGGATGAGCTGGACCTGGCGATCATGGGCCGCCCGCCGCGCGAACCCGCCGTGATCGCCGCCCCCATCGGGCCGCATCCGCACATCATCATCGCGGCACCCGACCATCCGCTGGCGGCCCAGGACCCGGTGATGCCGATGGACCTGCTGTCCCAGACCTTCCTGTCGCGCGAGGAGGGGTCCGGCACCCGCATCCTGATGACCCGCTTTCTGGACCGCATCGGCGAAGGCACGCCCTGGCGCGCGACCGAGATGGGCACGAACGAGACGATCAAGCAGGCGGTGATCGCGGGCCTGGGCATCGCGCTAATCTCTCAGCATACCTGCACCGAGGAATTGCGCACCGGCCGTCTGGTCGCGCTGCAGGCCATCGGCCTGCCCATCCAGCGCAGCTGGTACCTGCTGCACCGCGCCGACCGCGCGCCCAGCCCGACCACCGAACGCATCCGCGCGGCCATCGCGGGTCTTGGCGGCAGCTTCCTGCCGCGTCTGGAGGGGCGCGGCTGATCTTGCCGGTTCCGAGTCATGTTGTCGTGCGGCCGTCGCCCAGACAAATACGAACGGCCCGCCGCGATGGCGGGCCGTTCCCCTAATCCACCGACACCGCCCCTCAAGTCCACCGACACCGCCCCTCAAGGCTGATCCGTCAGCCGGCGTCGCGCAGGGCCGTGACCTCTCCCGCCGGGGCAGAGGCGCCGCCTTCGAACACGACCCGCCCGCCGCTGGCGTCGAACTGCGCCTCGACGATGCGGGCATAGGCGCCGACCTTGCTCTCCAGGATCATCTCGCCGCCGCGCCGGCTCTCCAACGTAAAGCTGTACAGCCCGTCAGGCAGCTTGGTGTCGTCGGCGCTGCGGCCCAGCCAGTCGATCTGGCCCTCTCCGGGGCCGATCTCCTCGCGCGTGACCTCGCGACCCTGCGCGTCGCGGGTGACCAGCTGCACGCTGTCGGCCAGGGAATGCGGCACCACGTCCAGGGTGATGGCGTCGTCGCCGAACCAGACCGGGGCGGTGGTCCGCCCCTCCTTGCCGATCCAGCCCGCGATGCCCGCACCACCGGCCTGCCCGGCCATCTGCTCCAGGAACTTGTTGCTCAGCGCCGCCTGTTCGACCCCGGCGAACGTCGCCAGCTGGATCGCAAAGTCTGTGCTTTCCATGGGGTTCAGCGGGTCCTGGTTCTGCAGCTGCGCGGTCAGCATGGTCAGGAACGTCTGAAAGTCCCCTCCCGCGCCGGCGCCTGCGAACCCGCCTGCGCCTGCCGCAGAGGGGGTGGCCGCGGGAATCGTCACTGTCGGGCTGGTGATCGCGTCAACCATGAAAGGCTCCTATAATCTGATGTCCAGGCGGCGGTCGCTCAACGCGGTGGGCGACATGCGGACCCGCATGCGGGCGGCCGAAAGGGGAATGTCGTCGTCATCGCTGGCACGGCCCTGCGCAGGCTGGCTGTCGCTGCGGTCGTCGCGACGGAAATCCAGACTGCCCGCGGACACGCCTGCATCGGCCAGCTGCTGCGTCAGCAGGTCCGCGTTGCGGCGCACCAGGTCCAGCGTCTCGGGGCGCTCGGCCCAGATGGTGATCTGGCCGCGATCAGGGCCCGACATGACCAGGCGGATGCGGCCCAGCTCCTCGGGGGACAGGGCGATCTCGGTCCGGTCGCCACGGGTGCTGACCAGCGCGTCGGTGACCTGCTGCAGCACGGGGCGCGGATCGTGCGACGCAGCCTGCCAGCCGGACCCGGCAGCGGCGGTGGCCCGTGCGGCGGCGGGGGTGTGCGAATCGATGCCGAAGGGCAATTCGGCCAAGGTCTCGGCAAGGCCTGCGTGCAGGGCGATCTCGGACCGAGCGGCAGTGATCGGGTCGCGGGCCACCGTTGGCGCCGGACGGTCCGGTGCCGCCCGGTCGACCGGGGGCGGGGCGGCATTGATCGGGCCGGCATCGACGGGACGGGCGGTCGCGACGCTCTCGGTCGCCGGGATCGGACGGCCTAGGCGCGCCGGTGCGACAGGCTGGCCGCCGCCATGGATCGGGACCACCTCTGCGGCGTTTGCCCCAGGCAGGGTGGGGGTAGGGTTGGCGGCCTGCTGCGTGACGCCTGCAGCGACGATGGGGGTCGTGGTCGGCGCGACTGCGGTCTGCACAGCTGGCGCGTCCGCGGCATCAGTCGCAGCAGGGGTCGTCGGGTCGGTCGAATGCGGTGCCGTTGGAACCGCATCGCCGATCAGGCTCGCATCGGATGTCCCTGCGTCCACGGGCAGCAGGCTGGCCAAAGGATCGCCGCCCTGAATGTCGGCTGATTCGTCAATCTCGGGCGCTGGCAGCTGCGGAAGGCCTGCGGCCAGCGCCTCGATCGCGGGATCGGTGCCGGGCGGTGCGCTGAACTCTCCGCTGAAGCCCATCTGCTGCTGCAGCCATGCCGCAAGCGGGTGCTTCGGTGGTGTCGGCACTGCGGTCGCCGGGGCGGCTGGTACCATCGCGCCTGCCGACCAGACATCGAAACCCGATTCGCCCGTCACGGGAACAGGCGTCGCCGCATCGACGAAGGCATCGGCGCGTGCGGGCATGGGCGATATGATCTGGATGTCAGCCATGAAAAAGCCTCTTTGGGTTTTTTCCTGATTAGTCCTTATTCCTTACCAATTATTTACGACGCCCCGATATTTTGAATCCCATCGTCATATGCAGAGGGGACCGAATGCAGATCGAACCGATTATTCCCACGATGGCTCAAAAGCCCTCGTCCATGGCTGTCGCGAATCAACTTGAACAGGCATTTCTGGAGGAGATGCTGAAATATTGCGGTCCCGGCCCGTCCGAAGGCGCCTTTTCCGGCGGCGCCGGAGAGGAGCAGTTCTCCAGCTTCCTGACGCGCGAACATGCGGGGCTGCTGGCGGAACGCCTGGACCTGGGCTTTGCCGCCATGCTGGAGGGCCGCGCATGAGCCGCGCCCTGACCCGCCAGGTGGCCCAGATCCGCGGCGCGCTGATGGCCGGAAATGTCCAGGCAGCGCTGGCAGGATTGGACGAACTGACCCGCATCGCCGCGCGCAAGGGCATCGACACCCCCACCCGTGATCTGCTGGAGCCCGCCTTGGCCGACCTGCGTGCGCTGGCACAGGCCTCGCTCAAGGGCGCGCAGCAGGCGGCCGAACAGGTGCGCGCCATCGTGCAGGCCGCGCGCAGCCTGCAGACCTATGATTCCCTGGGTCAGCGCCACGTGAATGAAACCCGCGCGAATGCACCGCAAAGGTTTTGATAAAATGCGTCGGAAGGTTTGTTTGAGAGGAGGGCCGATATTCACTAGTTGTCAATAACCGGCCGCTAAACCGGAGACATGCCAGGGAAATGGCAAGGGCAACCGCCCGACAGGTCAGAAGGCCACAAGATGCAACCTGGGTGCAAAGCACCTTATATCGGAGGACACCATGTCCAGCATTCTGACCAACAACAGCGCCATGGTCGCGCTGCAGACCCTGAAGAGCATCAACTCGCAGCTGGGTAAAACCCAGTCCGACATCGCGACCGGCAAGACCGTCGCGAACGCCAAGGACAACGCTGCTGTCTGGGCGATCTCGAAAGTCATGGAAACCGACCAGTCGGCTGCGAAGACGATCCAGTCGAACTTGAATGTTGCAGATGCTACTGTTGGGACAGCCCGCCAAGGCGCCGAGCAAATCACCACTCTTCTGAAGGAGGTGAAGGACTTGGCTCTTGGTGCTACCGTCAGCACCGCAGACTTCGGTAAGATTGATACCGATATCGACGGAAAGTTGAGCCAGATCAACGCGATCATCACGGGTACGCAGATGAATGGCGTTAACTTGCTTCGAACCGCTGGTGCAGCCGCGGGTACCACTACGCTTACTGCCGTCGGTTCGCTTGACCGGACTGCCGCAGGCGGAACGACTGCGGCAAATACGATTACCGTGGCAACTGTGGATCTCCAGGCGAACCTCGGCATGGCAGCTAACGACGGTACGTCCACGCTGTTTACCGGTATCACTAACACGACGACTGCCGCCGCGATGGTGACCAACATCGAAACGATGATCAACTTTGCGGTTAACGGTGCTGCAACCCTCGGCTCTGCTGGCAAGCGTCTGAACGATCAGGCAAACTTTGTCGGAAAACTGTCGGATTCGTTGAAATCGGGCATTGGCTCGCTGGTTGACGCCGACATGGAGGAGTCGTCGGCTCGCCTTCAGGCCCTGCAGACCCAGCAGCAGCTGGGCATCCAGGCGCTGTCGATCGCCAACCAGGGTCCGTCGGCCGTCATGTCGCTGTTCCGCTGATAAGACCGACGGGCGCCCCAGGGGCGCCCGTCACCCCCTGAATATCATTCAGTCCCTGATCACACTCCAGAATGGGAAGCACGATCGTGAACGCGGTAACGCCACTGACCGAACATGGCTACAGGACATCCGCCATCCGCTCTCCGCGCGATGCCGAATACGACATCTTCTCGCGCGTCACGCGCATGCTGCGGCAGGCCCCGCGCAAGGCCGACAACACCGATACCATCCAGGCGGTGTACAAGAATTCCGAACTGTGGACGATCCTGGCAACCGACCTTGCCGATCCCGGCAACGGACTGCCTGATCAGGTCAAGGCCGGCCTGATCTCGCTGGCGGGATTTGCCATCCGCCACGGTCAGGCTGTGATGGCGGGCAGCGCCCAGACCGATCCGCTGATCGACATCAACATGACCGTCATGCGCGGTCTGCGCGGAGAGGGTGCACCATGAGCGGCCTTGTCCTCAAGCTGGCACCGAATGAACGCGTGCTGATCAACGGCGCGGTGATCGAGAACGGCGATCGCCGCACCAAGATCGCGATCAAGACACCCAACGTGAACGTCCTGCGCCTGCGCGATGCGATCCATCCCGACAGCGCCCAGACACCGGTGTCGCGCGCCATGTATGTCGCGCAGATGATCCTGTCCGGCGATGCCGAACCGTCCGAGGGCCGCCGGCAATTGCTGATCGCCATCGAACAATTGAGCCAGGTGTTCGACGATCGCGACAGCCGCCTGCTGTTGGCCGAGGCCAGTGCCGCCGCGGTCGATGCGAACGCCTATCAGGCGTTGCGCAAGCTGCGCGATCTGCTGCCTCGAGAGGCGCGGCTGTTCGCCGCCGCCCGGACGTGAGGGTATCATGACCATCTCTGTCGGCGCCACGGGCCTGCTGGGCTGGAAGATCGTCCAGCGAACCGAGGCCCGGCAGATCGAATCCGTCGCCCGCGACCCTGTGGTTCAGCGCAGCACGACCTACTTCCGTGACAACATCGCGGCCACCACCAAGGCCGAGGAGTTGGTCAAGGATTACCGCCTTTTGAGCACGACGCTTTCGGCCTTCGGGCTGGAGGCGGACCTGCCCAACAAGGCCTTCATCCAGAAAGTCCTGGAAAGTGATCCCGCGGACAAGTCGTCGCTGGTCAACCGTCTGGCCGACAAGCGCTATCTGCGCATGAACGAGGCGATGGGCTTTGGGTCGACGAAGCCCGCCAAGGATCTGGCCGACACCATCAGCACCGCCTTTGTGCAGCGTGAATTTGAACGGCGCATCGGTGAAAGCGACGACAACCTGCGTCTTAGCCTGAATGCCCGGCGCGAGGTGCAGGAGCTGGCAGGCCGCACCTCGACCGACCGGACCCTGTGGTTCGAGGTCATCGGCAACGCACCGCTGCGCAAGGTCTTTCAGGGCGCGTTCGGGTTCGGCGACAACTATGCCCGACTGCCGATCGACCGCCAGCTGGAGGAATACACCAAGGCCTCGGAGAGGCTGCTGGGCAGTTCCAGCTTCAAGGATATTTCCAAGCCCGAGAACGTGGAAAAGCTGATCCAGACCTTCATGGCGCGATCGCAGCTGACCACGTCGCCGACGGCCAATCGCTACAGCGCGGCGCTGACCTTGTTGCAGAACTTCTGACCCTGCGTCACCCTGGCGGCGGGCAAAGCCTGATTTCCACGCGCCAGCGGCCCGCCGCACCTTGCGCCCAAGGCGTGGCTGGCTATAACCCCGGACGATTTGCCGCGATCGATGCACGACCAGCCCGGGGGCCAGAACCATGCCGAAACGTACCGATATCAAGTCGATCCTGATCATCGGGGCAGGGCCCATCGTCATCGGGCAGGCCTGCGAGTTCGACTATTCCGGGGCCCAGGCCTGCAAGGCGCTGCGCGAGGAAGGTTACCGGGTCATCCTGGTGAACTCGAACCCGGCGACGATCATGACCGACCCGGAAATGGCCGATGCCACCTATATCGAGCCGATCACCCCCGAGATCGTCGAAAAGATTATTGCCAAGGAACGCCCCGACGCCTTGCTGCCGACGATGGGTGGTCAGACCGGGCTGAACACCGCGCTGGCCCTGGCCGACAGCGGCGCGTTGAACCGCTATGGGGTCGAGCTGATCGGCGCGCAGCGCAGCGCCATCGAGATGGCCGAGGACCGCAAGCTGTTCCGCGAGGCGATGGACCGCATCGGCCTGGAGAATCCCAAGGCCACGATCATCGCCGCCCCCAGGCTGGCATCGGGCAAGTACGACATCAATGCCGGCGTCAGCCAGGCGATGGACGCGCTGGAGGAGATCGGCCTGCCCGCGATCATCCGCCCGGCCTTTACCCTGGGCGGCACCGGCGGCGGCGTGGCCTATAACCGCGACGATTACGAACGCATCGTCCGGTCGGGCCTGGACGCCTCGCCCATGGCGCAGGTTCTGATCGACGAAAGCCTGCTGGGCTGGAAGGAATACGAGATGGAGGTCGTGCGGGATCGCAACGACAACGCCATCATCGTCTGCGCGATCGAGAACATCGACCCGATGGGCGTGCATACCGGTGACAGCATGACCGTCGCCCCGGCCCTGACCCTGACCGACCGCGAATACCAGATCATGCGCACGGCCAGCATCGCGGTCCTGCGCGAGATCGGCGTCGAGACCGGCGGTTCCAACGTGCAATGGGCGGTGAACCCCGCCGACGGCCGCATGGTCGTGATCGAGATGAACCCCCGCGTATCGCGGTCGTCCGCGCTGGCCTCTAAGGCCACCGGCTTCCCGATCGCCAAGATCGCCGCGAAGCTGGCGGTGGGATACACGCTGGACGAGTTGGACAACGACATCACCCGCGTCACGCCCGCCAGCTTCGAGCCCAGCATCGACTATGTCGTGACCAAGATCCCGCGCTTTGCGTTCGAGAAGTTTCCGGGCAGCAAGCCCGACCTGACCACCGCGATGAAGTCCGTAGGCGAGGTCATGGCGATCGGCCGCAGCTTCCACGAATCGCTGCAGAAGGCGCTGGCCTCGATGGAGAACGGCCTGACCGGCCTGGACGAGATCGCCATCGAGGGCGCGTCCGAGCAGGGCAAGCCCGCCGTCATCGCTGCTCTGTCCAAGGCCACCCCCGACCGCATCCGCGTCATCGCCGAGGCGATGCGGTTCGGCCTGTCGGATGACGAGATCCATCGCGTCACCAGCTTTGATCCGTGGTTCCTGGCCCGCATCCGCGAGATCATCGATGTCGAGCATCAGATCCGCGAGAACGGCCTGCCGACCGATGCCGACGGGATGCGCCGCATCAAGATGATGGGCTTTACCGATGCCCGCCTGGCCCACCTGACCAAGACCGACGAGACCACGGCGCGCCGCGCCCGGCGCAACCTGGACATCCGCCCGGTGTTCAAGCGCATCGACACCTGCGCGGCCGAGTTCGAGGCCCAGACCCCCTACATGTATTCCACCTACGAGGCGCCCGCGATGGGCGACGTGGAATGCGAATCCCGCCCCACCGATGCGAAAAAGGTCGTCATCCTGGGCGGCGGTCCGAACCGCATCGGCCAGGGGATCGAGTTCGACTATTGCTGCTGCCACGCCTGCTATGCGCTGACCAAGGCGGGCTACGAGACGATCATGATCAACTGCAACCCCGAGACGGTCAGCACCGATTACGACACCTCGGACCGGCTGTATTTCGAACCGCTGACCTTCGAACACGTGCTGGAGATCCTGCATACCGAACAGCAGAACGGTACCCTGCACGGCGTCATCGTCCAGTTCGGCGGCCAGACGCCGCTGAAGCTCGCCAATGCGCTGCAGGACGAGGGTATCCCGATCCTGGGCACGACCCCCGACGCCATCGACCTGGCCGAGGACCGCGAGCGGTTCCAGCGCCTGCTGCAGGATCTGGGCCTCAAGCAACCGATCAACGGCATCGCCAGCAGCGACGCCCAAGCCATCGAGATCGCCGAGCGTATCGGCTTTCCGCTGGTCATCCGCCCGTCCTATGTCCTGGGCGGCCGCGCGATGGAGATCGTGCGCGACATGGACCACCTGCGCCGCTACATCACCGAGGCCGTGACGGTCAGCGGGAAAAGTCCGGTCCTGCTGGACAGCTATCTGTCCGGCGCGATCGAGGTCGACGTCGACGCCCTGTGCGACGGCGAGACCGTCCATGTCGCGGGCATCATGGAGCATATCGAGGAGGCCGGCGTCCATTCGGGCGACAGTGCCTGTTCGCTGCCGCCCCACACGCTGGATGCAGCGACCGTCGCGGAACTCAAGGTCCAGACCACGGCCATGGCCCGTGCGCTTAAGGTCAAGGGCCTGATGAACGTACAGTTCGCCCTGAAGGACGGAGAGATCTTCGTGCTGGAGGTCAACCCGCGCGCCAGCCGCACCGTGCCCTTCGTCGCCAAGGCCACGGACAGCGCCATTGCCTCGATCGCCGCGCGGCTGATGGCGGGCGAGCCCATGTCGAACTTCCCCGCGCGTGCGCCCTATCCCGAAGGCGTTGGCCCGGAAACCGACCTGCCCTTTGCCGACCCGATGACGCTGGCCGACCCGATCACGCCCTGGTTCTCGGTCAAGGAGGCCGTGCTGCCCTTCGCCCGCTTCCCCGGCGTCGACACGCTGCTGGGGCCGGAAATGCGCTCGACCGGCGAAGTCATGGGCTGGGACCGCAACTTCGCGCGCGCCTTCCTCAAGGCGCAGATGGGCGCGGGCACCGACCTGCCGACCACCGGCCGCGTCTTCCTGTCCGTCAAGGATGCCGACAAGACGCCCGCCCTGGCGCAGGCCGCCCGCGACCTGGTGACGATGGGCTTCGATCTGGTCGCGACCTCGGGCACCGCCGATTTCCTCGACGCGCAGGGCGTGGCATCCACCCGCGTGAACAAGGTCTATGAAGGCCGCCCGAACATCGTCGATCGCCTCAAGAACGACGAGATCGCCATGGTCCTGAACACGACCGAAGGCGTCCAGGCTATCGCCGACAGCCGCGACATCCGCGCCGTCGCCCTCTACGACAAGATCCCCTATTTCACGACCGCCGCAGGCAGCATCGCCGCCGTGGCGGCGATCAAGTCGCGGGAGGAAGGGGAAGTCGGGGTGAGATCGCTGCAGGCTTAAATTTTGAAAGCTTTACGTCATGCATGCGGGGATCAGCCTAATGGGCAAGTTGATCCTCGCCAGCCTTGGTAAATTCTTCTATCAACTATTTTACCGTAGTAGCCAATAGAGGTTAGCGTAAGCGCCTCTACTAGCCATTGAATTAGCAGCCAGCATTCGTGCAACTGGACGCCGTTAGGGCTGAAATTTAGATCTTGATGCACTATTTTGTTTCTAAAAAAGCTAATGATTTGGAATCCATCCATATTCTGTCGGCTTTTCGACAAAAGCTTTAGCTCGGCGCTGTGTTCCATGAGGTCGTTAGTTAACCGCATAAATTTAAATGCGGCTCTGGCTTTGTCACTAAATATATTGGCCCTCTCGCTAAGTAATGCTCTGGACCAGCCAGCTTCATGCTCGAGTATATAGTTCACAATCGCTTCTAATGCGCTATGGGCTGCGATAACTGACATCTCAATTGAGATATCGCGAGAGGCATTCGATGCCCGATAGAACTCCAATGTTTGTCGAAGAGCGCGCCGATGAAGGTCAGATCTACGGGCGAAACTAAACTTCAAAAAAATCTCAGGCAGATGTTCCTGGATCCCTTCGTCAAACCACGTTGTCTGAACCTTATTTTCGTCGTATCGAGTGAATCCTATTATTTCTGCGGCAAGTCCGTTTGTGGCGTCGTACGCTTCGATGTTGCCAAGGCCACAAAACTGACCTTTGGCGAATGATATAAACTCATGGAACTCTAAATAGTGTTCAAGCAGGCGCTCAGAATCACCAGGATGATCGGTGCGAATGCGAAGGAATGTCCCTCCACTATCTTTATCAAATTGTACTGAGAAACAGTTTCCACTGCAGTCCGTAAGGTCGATGTTTTTTATAATCATCTCGGGAGGGCTAGCAATGATCGCCGAACCTGAGGTGAATTGTTTTGCGTAAATAAGGCTAATCGGCCTTCTCTTAGGGACAACTATAACTGAATTTTGATCTCCGTGGAAGGAGTGTGCGAGTTTACTTGCAAGCACCTCAAATCTTCGTCCGTCAGGTCCAACTAGTTCTATCTTGCTTTTAAGGAGATCGCCGTGGCTGTCGGGATTTCCATCAGGGAAAATTGCCCCGATATGAAAGGTAAGTCGCCCAGATCTTTCCTTGAATAACGGGACTACCGCAGCGCCAAGACTCCTGCCATCGATCAAAACATCCTTTAAAGCAAATTTTCGCACTTTATCCATGACGATCTATCTTTGCCTTTTTAATTTTGCGCAGCCTCATCGTATTGACCACCAGCGTCAACGTCACGCAAGAACAACTTGGATTTCTAATGTAGGGCGTAAATCGAGGGCTTACCGTTTCACAACCCCCTCCGCCCCTTCATCTCCTCCAGTAACGCCCGCTTCCCCGCCGCACTCATCCGCCGAGGCCCCTCCATCGGCACCCCCGGCCCGCCCGGGGGCAGCGGCGTCTCGCCCATCTCGGCCCAGGCTGCGTCCTCGGCGCGCTGCAGGTCGCCGAATTCAGGGCGGGGGCCGTCCAGACTCTCAGCCTCGCGGCGCTTGAGGTAATCCATCGTCTCGGCCCCCTCGATCAGCCCCGCCAGCCGCGCATGCATCCAGGCCGCCATCAGCCGGTTGACCCGCACCTGCCAATCCGGCCCCATGGATCGAAAGAACGCCACCACATCCGCATCCAGCCGCAGCGTGACGCGCGTCTTGGGCGCCGTGCCCTTTTCCTGCGCGATGCGGTGCCATTCGTCGGGGATGCGCATCCGCGCCATGACGGTGCTGTGCAGGTCCCATTCCAGCATCCGCATCGCGTCGGCCATATAGTGGTAATTCGCGCGCCTTGTGCCTTCGGCCTTGGTGACGGTCATGATGCCTCCGCAGGATCAACGGCCCCCAGACTGCCGCCCGACCGTTAACGACGCCTTAAGACCGCATGTCTTTTTCATCGGCCCGCGCGTGATGGATCAGCCTGTATTCTGATCGCATGGCGGCAGGTGCCGTCGTTTTTGCGATGGAGAAAGGCATGACGAGCGAACAGTCAACGATCTATGTTGGAATCGACGTTTCCAAGGACAAACTCGCGGTTGCGATAGCCGGTGGTGAACGTCGTGATGACGTCCTGAGCCTAGGCACGTTCGAGAACACTCCTGCCAGTGTCAGCAAGCTGCTGAAG